>JAYZHS010000039.1:0-3570 GCA_036166315.1 Fidelibacterota bacterium | reverse complement strand
CATTTTTTACAAAAACCTAAAATGGTATTTATCCGTCAAAAAGAAAAGATCGATCGATTGAAAAATAATTTATCTTTATCTATGAATAAGATTATTTCCTTAAAAAAGTCTTCGGCTATTAATTTATTTACCCATTTAGATGCACTAAGTCCGAACAATACCTTAAATAGAGGTTATAGTATTGCTTATAATAAAGATAGATTGATTATTAGAGACCCTAATGATATCGATAGCGGTGAGTCTTTTACTCTAAAAACAGGAAAAGGTGAAATGGCAGCAATTAAAAAATCAAATACGCAAACAACCACGAGTTAATTGAAATTATGACTAAAGAAAAAACTTTTAATTTTGAAGAGTCCATGGAAAAATTAGAAAAGATTGTAAAATCTTTGGAATCTGAAAATCAGTCCCTAGAAAAGAGTATCGATCTATTTGAAAAAGGACTATCTATTTCAAAAGAATTAAAAACTCATTTAGATAAAGCTGAGAAAAAAATTGAAATACTATCAAAAGATGTCGATGGAAATTTATCATTGGATGAATTCAAGGAAGAAAAGGAAGAATGAGCACTAGGTCGCCATTAAAAAAATTTGGTATCTGGGGTAATACTGATAAAGAGAAGTTTTGGGATCTTTTAGAGCCAATTTTGGATTGGAGTAAGAAAAATTCTTTAGAAGCATTTATAACGACAAGAATAAATGATAATCTCCATAAAAAATTTTCGCATGAACCAAATATTATTGAATCAGCTGAAGATTTTAATCAATTAGATTTTTTAATCGCACTTGGAGGAGACGGGACTATCCTATCTGCTGCGCGCGCTGTAGGCTCAAGACAAACCCCGATTATAGGCATTCATTTAGGTGAGTTAGGGTTTTTAGCTGAAGTTACAATTGATGAAATGTTTAGCAGGCTAGATCAAATTGCCAAAGGTAATTTTTCAACTCAACCCAGAATGGTGCTTAAGGCTACCTTATCAAAAAATGGTACAAATAAAATTTTTCATGCTTTGAATGATTTTGTAATTGACAGGGGAAAATCACAGCGCATAATCAATCTTGAATTATATGCTGGAAATAATTTTATTTCAGCGTACAAGTCTGATGGTTTAATTATTTCAACTCCAACCGGGTCAACGGCATATTCTTTATCAGCGGGTGGGCCAATATTGATGCCCAAACTTAGTGCGATCGCAGTTACTCCCTTAAGCCCTCATACATTATCGCTTAGACCAATAGTCCTCCCTGATGATCAAATAGTTGAAATTAGATTTTTAGAGCAAGGGGAAATTGCTTTCGCAGTTGATGGTCAGGTTAGTGAATATTTTAATAGAGACACTAAAGTGATAATTGAAAAATCATCGTACAATATAAATATGATCAATTTCCCGGATTCAAACTACTTTCATACGTTAAATCTTAAAATGGGTTGGGGTAAAAGAGGAGAGGGTTAGCTTTGTTCTGACTCAAGCTCTACCAATGAAGATGCGATTAACTCAATAAATATATTTACCTGTTTAAGCATATCCAGTAATTGAATGTGAAGTTGATTGATCTCAGCTGATCCTTCTGAAGAATCAGCATTGCTTCGTGATTCGTTATCAAGTTTATATTTTTGCTCTAGATCTTTGTAGTCTTGGTGTTTTGATATAATTTTTTCAACCTTCGATTTATCAAATTTTACGAAAAACTTATTTAATCGCTTTACTTGCTTTATCAATTGTTTATGAAAATCAATTAACTGTTCTTCTTCTTGAATTGAAAATTTTTCATTAATACCCTCTTTTTTTGCAACTAAAGAACTAAATCGAATTTGGATAGAGTTATTCGCTGAGTTCAAATAGTTTACAATAGATATAAGGGTGAATAATTCTTTAGATTGATCAGCGCTTAAATCAGATTTACTAGTATTGATCAAGTAATCGCTAATTTTTTGATTTAAATAAGAAATTTTTTCGACTCTTTGATTCATTCCAGACATTAAATCCATATCCGGATTTTCAACATCGGTAAGTTTTTGATCGTTTACAAATGGACGGACGAGCGTTCCAACAACCCTTTCCATAAGCCCTATCACACCTTTGATTTCTGCTTGAGCGCTATTAATAGCAGCTTCAGGTTGATCAAGTAGATTTTCATCTAAATGGAGCACAGAAGGTTTATCTATATTTCTATCCGTTTTCTTGTCAGGCAGATAATAAATGATTGTTTTTGCGATGTATCCAGTAAATGGAATAAAAACGATTGAGGCTAATATATTAAAAATAGTGTGTGCATTTGCAATTTGCCGGGGAATATTTTGCGATGTTTGAGAAACAAACTCTGCAAAAGCTGGAATCCAAAAACAAAATAATAAAACTCCAATAACATTAAATGTAACATGCGCAACAGCTACCCGCTTAGCATCTCTTGAAGCATTTAAACCGGCCAAAAGGGCAGTAATGCAGGTCCCAATATTTGCTCCAAAAATAAGTGGAATTCCCGCTTCTAAAGTGATTGACCCACCGCTAGCGAGCGTTATTACAATCCCTGTAGTAGCACTACTGCTTTGAACTAGAGCGGTAAAAATTGCACCAGCTAAAATACCAAGGAAGGGATTTTCAAAACTCGTTAAAATACTATTAAATGCAGGATCTGATCGTAGAGGTTTCATCGTATCCGACATTACTTTCATTCCATAAAAAAGCAATCCAAATCCCAGAATAACAAAACCCAGATTTTTGATAGTATCTTTCTTTGAAAAAAGGGACATTAATGACCCTGCAGCAATAAGAAGTAATGCATAATCTGTTACTTTAAACGCGACAATTTGAGCCGTAACTGTGCTGCCGATATTTGAACCAAGTATCACACCAAGAGCCTGGGAAAAAGCAAGAAGGCCAGAATTAACAAAGCTTACTAGCATTACTGTCGTAGCGCTGCTACTTTGAATAACCATTGTGACAAATGCACCAACCAGTACTGCAAGATATTTGTTCGAGGTTAATTTTTCTAGAATGCTTCTCATGCTATTGCCGGCCGTAACCTTCATTCCATCGCTCATCATCTCCATTCCATATAAGAACATTCCCATTCCACCAAGAAGACCTGTTGCTAGCAAGAAAAATGAGATCGAATTTGTTTCATCAGCGCCACCATAAAGTTTTCCTGCTGAAATAAGTAGTAAAATAGCAGCAGTCTTCCAAGAAATCTTATTGTAGAGACTATTCATAGAGTTAATATTAATTATTTTTTATTTGTTTTTGCACTAATTATTTCTTGAAAAGATTCTTTAATACATATGAAATGATTTTTGGATTCTCTTTAAGTCTACGCATTGAATAATCAAACCATGATTTTCCAAATGGAACATAAACTGTTAATTTAATCCCCTTTGATTTCAATCGATTCAGAGTATTTTTCATTGGGACACCGTACAAAACTTGAAATTCAAACCTGTCTAAAGGAATACTATTTTTATTTATCCATAATTCAAGTTTTGAAATTAGATCTAGATCATGTGTTGCGATGCAAATATATCCATTTTGCTTATAGGTTGTATGCACCAATTTTTCAAAATTCTCATTTATTT
>JAYZHS010000038.1:0-2942 GCA_036166315.1 Fidelibacterota bacterium | reverse complement strand
AATTACATGCTAATCTCAAAAGACGGAGGAAAGAATTTTTCTCGCATGAATGAGAAGCATAAGCATGTCGATAATCATGCAATTGCATTCAAGAAAAATGATCCGAACTACGTTTTGGTTGGTAGCGATGGCGGACTGTATGAATCATTTGATCTAACCAAAACCTGGCGCTTTATTTCTAACCATCCGATAACCCAATTCTATGATCTTGCTTTAGATGACTCTAAGCCTTTTTATAATGTATTTGGTGGCACACAAGATAATAGCTCGGAAGGTGGTCCTTCAAGAACGGATAATAGGCAAGGTATTCAAAATGCTGATTGGCGTGTGATTTTAGGAGGCGATGGACATCAACCAGCGACAGAACCCGGCAACCCTGACATTATGTATGCCCAAAGCCAGCAAGGATATTTGAGCCGTATTGATATGACCACAGGTGAGACTGTTTTTGTTCAACCGCAACCTAGAGAAGGGGAGCCCTATGAAAGGTTTAATTGGGATGCGCCAATATTGGTAAGTCCTCATAAACCATCCCGACTTTATTTCGCCTCACAGCGCGTTTGGAAATCGGATGATCGTGGCGATTCTTGGACGCCGATTTCAAAAGATCTTACACGAAATCAAGAACGATTTGATCTTCCAATAATGGGTTCAAAACAAAGCTGGGATAACCCTTGGGACGTGCTTGCTATGTCTAATTATAATACAATTTCGGCGTTATCAGAATCTCCCGTCAAAGAGGGGCTGGTTTATGCAGGAACAGATGATGGATTTATAAATGTTACAGATAACGATGGCAAGAATTGGAAAAAATATGAAGTAAAGAAATTACCTGGCGCACCTGAAATGGCATACGTTAATGATCTCAAAGCAGATAATTTTGATCCCAACACTGTCTACGCCGTTTTAGATAATCATAAGTATGGCGATTATAAACCTTACGTATATAAAAGCACAAACAAAGGACAGACCTGGAAGTCCATTGTATCCAATCTGCCAAAAAAATCACATAGCTGGAGAATTGTTCAAGATCATATTAAAAAAGATCTATTATTTCTAGGAACTGAATTTGGTATCTATTTTTCAGTGAATGGTGGGGATGTATGGACAAAACTCACAGGCAATGTTCCAACAATTCCTTTTCGAGATCTAGCAATCCATAAAAGAGAAAATGATCTTGTTGGAGCAACTTTTGGTAGAGGATTTTATATATTTGACGATATGAGTGTATTTAGATCGATATCTGATTCACAAATGCAATCAAAAGCAACGCTATTTCCCGTTAGAAAAGCCCTGTGGTATATACCACGTTCTTTTTTAGGTGGCTCAGGCAAGGCTTCGCAAGGAGATGGTTATTTTATTGCCCCCAATCCTCCATTTGGGGCAGTCTTTACGTATCACCTTTCCGAATCATTTCTAACTAAAGCAGAAAAAAGAAAGCAAAAAGAAAAAGAAAGCGCTAAGCCTGTTGGTTTTCCAGGATGGGATAAGGTAGAAGCAGAGCGTAGAGAATTAGCTCCAAAAATTGTATTTGAAATCAAAGATAGCGAAGACAATATGGTTCGAAGAGTAGAAGGCTCTGCATCTAAAGGCTTTCACAGAGTTGCTTGGGATCTACGTTATCCTAATCCCTACGCGCTTCCACTTGATCAAGAAAAATCTAGTGGTTCGGGCTATTTAGCAATGCCTGGTAGGTATACAGTAACAATGTTTGCAATAGTAGATGGCAAAACACAAAAACTATCACAACCTCAGCAATTTGATGTTGTGCCTTTAAGAGATGGCGCTTTGCCATCCAAAAGCTATTCTGAGACCTTTGAGTTCATGCGAGATGTTGAAAAAACATACAAAAAAGTCACAGCTGTTCAAATGAGTGTATCAAATTCACTAAAGAAGGTCAAAAGTATGCATGTTGCATTAGCGCAATCCAATGCAGATGTAGGTTATATGGATGAGGAACTAAGTAAATTGAGATCATCTTTACTTGAGATGGATGAAGCCATGAATGGAAACCGATCCAAAATGGAACCTGGTGAAAAAAGGAATCCAACTGTATTTACGCGCCTTTATACAGCAGCCCGTATCGCTTCAAGCTCCACTTATGGACCAACTACTTTAGCCTTAGATAATTTAAATCTTGCCAATAAGAAGATTCGATTAATTGAAAAACAACTCAAGTCCAATACTCGTACCATAAATCAGCTTAGTCAAGAATTAAGGCAAGCTGGCGCTCCATGGGTAGAGGGAGATGCGATCCCAGACTAGTCTTTTTTATTAAAAATTAGCCAAAAATACATTTTTATCGAATTATTGACTGATTCCTAGAGATATTTTAAATTACGCGTAGGACGACGTACTTATTCGAGGTATTATGTGCACTCCAATTCGTGCGCCCTCTAAATTAAAAATAATTTGGATAGGCTTATGAAAAAAGGATCTTTATATATTTTTCCGCTTTTATATGTACTGATAGGTACATTCATTTTTATGTCACCTTCAAACATGCTTTTTGCTCAAGATGATGCTGTTGAAGAGATTTTTTGGGGCGATGAGGATGAAGGTGACCTTGATGAAGAATTTGATTTTTCAGAAGATGATGAAGAATTTTCTGATGATGAAGAAAGTTTAGAAGGTTTTGATTTTGATGATGAATTTGGTGATGATGATTTTGGTGATGATGAATTTGATGATGAAGGGTCAGATGATTTCGCTGAAGATTTTGCTGAACCCGAGGAGGATATCGCTGAAGCTGCGGATAGGCTAGGCTATACGTTGAATCTTAGCGGCTCTTCTCCTGGTTTTGTTAATCATCAATTACAATCCTACAATTCTTCTGTTGATGCACGTGTATCTTTTGAAATGCCGATATTACTTCAAATTGCAGGCATTCGTTTTCGACTTGGTGCAGAGGTAGGAACGTTTAATTTTAAAAATTACCTTCC
>JAYZHS010000037.1:0-4979 GCA_036166315.1 Fidelibacterota bacterium | reverse complement strand
CCCTTCAGTGCTATTATTCAGTTCAACCTCATAGTATTCCGCTGCTGATATAAACATCTTATCCAGCGCTCCAATTTCCTCTCCAATGCCAATCATACTGCAAAGATATACTGAAAAAACCCCTGTTTCCCTAGCGCTGCTTGTTATAGGCTTTCCGCTATCAATATCATTGATAATTGTTTCAATAGCATCTTTATAAACCGAGTTTTCAGCAACATTTTTTGCAACTATCAATGAATCTTTCAAGGGGACTCCAAAACTCAACAAAGTTCCACAGATTTTTGTAAATCTAAGATTGATCGCGGCAATGTTGATTTTTTTAAAAATTGGGTTTTTAAGCGCAAGGCGATCAAAAAACCTCTTACCGTTTTCAGTTGTGTTGAGATACTTGGATGCAAAAAATAAAGAGGCAATGAAAGTCAAAATGTAAAGGCCAAATGCATCCAAGGTGTCGCCAAGATAAAGTAGCGCCCTTGTTATCAAGGGTAATTCGGTTCCAGAGCTTGTCAAAATACCAGTAAACGTTGGGATAACTCTTG
Source organism: Fidelibacterota bacterium (assembly GCA_036166315.1). Taxonomy (GTDB): domain Bacteria; phylum Fidelibacterota; class Marinisomatia; order Marinisomatales; family TCS55; genus TMED108. The sequence continues at coordinate 4,440 of JAYZHS010000037.1, read as the reverse complement.
TGATTACTATATACATCGAAAGTACCATTATCGATCCAACAATTTTAGGATACCGCGTAGCTTTCTTTATGTTATCATTAATTTCAACATCTTTTTTTAAAGTCTTTTCGAGCTCGCCAAGCATTTGATCTAAAGCTCCCCCTCGCTCACCGGCCTCTACCATTGCTACAGATATTTTATCAAAGATTTTTGGATGTTTTTTTATTGCATCTGAAAAATTACTACCTTGCTTTATATCGATAATGATATTCTCAATTGCGCTTTTAAAATATTGATTATCAATTTGCTGTGTTGCTATTTCAAGACCCTGTACCAAAGAAACCCCAGAAGATAACATCGTTTTGAGCTGTTGAATGAAATTCGTTTTTTCTTGCAATTTGACCAGCTCGCCAATTTGGATATTAAAAGAGGGTGATTTTTTTTCAACGATTGATAGAACATCGCCATCTAGATCCTTAATGCTTCTTTCAACTTCAGACGAAGAGTTTGACGTAATGACTGTTTTAACCAATTTGTTTTCAGAATCGAGGTATTGTACTTGAAATTCAGAGGCCATCTATAATACCCTTATGATCTCATCAATTGAAGTGGTTCCATTCAAAGCGAGGCGCTTTGCTTCATTGTTCAACGTTTCCATATTGTCCTTGATTGCCTGGGTTCTGATTTCCTGATCTGAAACTCGATTATTGATCATTTCATTTATGGAATGGGTTGGAATTAATAGTTCGTATATACCGCATCTCCCACGGAAACCGTTTCCGGCGCAATTTTGGCAACCATCATTATTTGATTCAAATACTTTTTCTCCACTACTAAATCCATACTTTTCCTGCTCAAACTCATTGACTGCTCTTTCTTTTCGGCAAGACGTACAAATCTTTCTTATTAAGCGTTGCGCAATAATTGCTCTAACCGTTGAGGTAATTAAGAAAGGGTCAATGCCCATATCTAGCAAGCGAGAATAGGAAGAGGTTGTGTCGTTGGTATGCAGAGTACTAAGCACTAAATGCCCAGTCAATGCTGCTCGCACTGCTAACTCAATTGTATCAACATCACGCATTTCACCAACCATGATGATGTCTGGGTCCTGGCGCAGCATAGAGCTCAAAGCAGCAGAAAATGTCATACCTGCTTTTTCATTCACCTGTCCTTGCGCGATCCCCTTCATATTATATTCGACAGGATCTTCAATCGTTAAAATATTTACGCCAGGTTTATTCAAAAGATTGAGGGTAGCATAAAGCGTGGTGGATTTTCCACTACCTGTAGGGCCGGTGACTAAAATAATGCCTGTGGAGTTGGCAATTGCTTCATGCCATAGGTCAAGATTGATCTTGGAAAAACCAAGTTTATCAAGAGAGATATTCCCTTTGCTTGGATCTAAAATACGCATGACGGTTTTTTCTCCAAACTCTGTTGGGTAGGTTGACACACGAAAATCGTATGCTTTTCCTGAAGGCGTAGAATGCTTGAATCTGCCATCTTGTGGTTTTCGCGTTTCCGCAATATCTAAATTTGACATTACTTTTATGCGAGAGTTAATAGGCCTAGTACGTGAATGTGGTAATATCATTATTGACTGCAAAACGCCATCAATACGGTACCTTATATCTAAATCAAATTCAGATGGTTGGATATGAATGTCACTAGCATCTGATTCTATGGCTTCCTCGATTATTTTTTCAACTAATTCAATGATAGCCGATGACTCGTTATCATCATCCATTTCATTTTCATCCATAATTTCAATTGCATACGAGCTTTGTATAACATTCTTTAGCTGATCCTTTGTGCATAAAATCACCTGAATTGTTTTGCCTGTTTTTAATTCAATTTCATCAATGGCATTTAAATTTTGCGGATCGTGAAATCCAACAGCAAGCATTCCTTCCGCTTCAAAAAGGGGAACCGCTAAAAGCTTTCTAGCTGTTTCTTTATCCATTTGCGATAAAGCTTTACGATCGATATTGAAAGACTTGAGATCAACATATGGCAAACCTTGCTGCTGCGATAGAACTTTAAGAAATTCAATTTCATCTATGATCCCAAGGTGAACAGCGGTCTCACCGAAGCGCGTTTTTGATTCTTTTGATTTTACTATCACATGCTGGATTTGTTCTTCATCAATGATTTTTTTCTCCAGTAAGATCTCTCCTAATTTTTTATCTTGATCTTTGATGGTTTCAAATAGAGTCATGACTGGCTCGATAAATAATTAATGATTTCAGATATATTCGCCGGCTTAGGCCAAATTCTATTGACCTGGTTCTGTTTCTTGAACCCCTCGGGATCGCTGACCGATTTACTGGTAATATAATGAATTTCAGTATTATTGAATTTCGAGTCTCTCGAAACCAAGTTAATTAAAACAATGGAATTAATATTATCGCATTCGGTATCGATCATAACTAAATCCGGTAGGTTATCATTGATATTTTCTAAGGCAGCTAAACCGTCTGAAAAAAGCTCTATTGTGTGCTCGCTTGGTGAAAGCTGCGTCGCAAGCTCTTGGCTTAGGAATGGGTCATTGGTTACGCAATATATATTCATCTACCCGATAATCGATGGTGTGATGAAAATTAATAACTCTCTTTGCTGCTCGCTTTTGGTATCAATAGTGAAGAATCTCTTGATTAATGGAATATTGCTTAAGAAAGGCACTTTACCGGTAATGTCCGAATCGTCTTCTAAAATCAGACCACCGATCAATAATGTTTCCCCATTGCCTACGACTACATTTGTTTTTGCTGATCGATTGCTTACAACCGGTCTATCTTTGTCAGGGCCAACATAGTTAATTATTGCTGAAACTTGTGTGTCAAGCTGCATCGTTATTTCATTAGGGTTGTTAACACGGGGAGTTACCCTCAGTACGATATTAACAGAAACATTTTCAAATGTATATGGATTGGTTCCAAATACACTGCCTTCCCCTTGCGGAACCAATACAGGAAGGGTCGTGCCAACATTTATCTCTGAGGTAAAATTATCAAATGTTGTCACCTGGGGCTCTTGAAGCAATTTGGTTCTGTTGTCGCTTTCCAAAGCCTCTAGCACGACTTGATAAAGCGGTAAATCCATTTTTGCCATTGCAAACTCCTGCCAACTACCTATCCCAACCGCACTAGCCCCGCTATCTGGAGCAAAATCCGGTCCACTTAATTGCGCACGTTGAGTCCAGTCTATTCCTAAGCGTTCATCGCTTTGCAGGCTTGTTTCAATAAATTTCACAGCAATGTTAACTTGCGTTGGGCGCTTGTCCACGGATTGAATTAGGTTTTTTATGTAATTAATCCTTTCTCTGGTATCGGTTATAATTAATTTATTTGTTCCTCCAGATCCCTTTCCTCCGGTTATATCAAGCTCTTTGATGTCGCCCCTCAAAGAAAGCTGGTCTTTAAACGAGGTAATCGCTACGCTTGATTCGATATAGTCTAGGTGGACAACCTCGGTTTCCAAGCCGCTTTTAGTATTTCCTAAAGATTCAGTGTTGGTTACAACAATGATATTATTTGAACTATACCAAGAAAGATTATTGGTTTCTATGATAGAGTTAAAAATTGTTTTGAATGGTACATTTTTCGCACTGATCGTTATAGGAGCATCGCTGGTGCTGCTATTTAGTATATTTAATCCGTACTTAAATGAAAGTGCTTTGAGCACTTCATTCATACTAATTCCGTTGTAATTAACACTAATTGTGGTGTCCGGTAAGATGCTTTTTGGCTTGGTTGTGCTTTCTGCGATATTCTTGGATTGAATCTCATAGATAAATTTTATTTTGGTGTCAGATACGAATAAATCATATTCAGGAAATTTTCGAAAGAATAGCGTTAATAAACCTGCTTTTTTTGATACGGGTTGATAAGTATACCGATAGAGGTTATCGACGTTGAAATTTTCATTAAATCTTTCGATTTCAAGTTTTGATTTGCTTTTTATTGCAATGCTGATCTTAGGAGGCGTAACAGATGCTTCGGCTATCTCTGCTGATTTTAATTCATTAATTTTCCATTCAATAGTTGCCTGGGATTCATCTACACTAAAGGTTGGCAGGTCCATTTCTTGAGCGGCCATAGCAGCGATAAGCACAACAGAGATAGAAAGTACCTTTTGTAAATTCCTCATATCATTTCCTTTTTAAAATTCTTGTCTGATTATTTTTGCGTAAAAGAACTCGTTTTTCTTCGATTTTATTCACTACAAATCCAAATATTTTGTCCCCTTCAAGCACAAAACTTCCACTGATCATTGCAGCATAACCGTCAGGACCTAGTATTATCTCATTGAGAATTGGTTTAGGTGCTGATTGTTTCTTAGGTCGATAGAAAAAATCAGATCTTGTACTCCCTTTAATCTTCAATTTCTCTGTGAGTTCTAGTTGAGGTTGACCTAAAAATTTTTGTAAATCAGATGTACCGTATTCCTTAATTATACTCT
>JAYZHS010000036.1:0-2939 GCA_036166315.1 Fidelibacterota bacterium | reverse complement strand
ATCGCGAGTTCAAAACATCCGCGAAGATTACTGAAATTTTAAAAGATATTGGTTACAAGCCCCAAACTAATGTCGCAAAGACCGGTGTGGTGGCGATTTTAAATGGACGTAAACGAGGACCGGTGGTGGGACTTAGAGCCGACATCGATGGATTGCCAGTCAAAGAAAGGGTTGAGCTAGAGTGGGCATCTAAGATGACCGGTGAGTATAATGGCGAAATAGTTCCCGTTATGCACGCCTGCGGCCATGATACCCATATTGGTATCTTGCTGGGTGTAGCTAAAATATTGTATAAGATGAGAGATAAGGTGCCCGGGAAAGTTAAATTTATCTTTCAACCTGCTGAGGAGGGCGCACCACCAGGGGAAGAAGGCGGTGCAAAATTGATGGTCAAAGAAGGCGTATTGAAAAATCCAAAAGTTGACGCAATCTTTGGACTGCATATTAGCTCAGGAGAGCAAGTTGGTAATATATCGGTAAAGCCAGAGGGGATTATGGCAGCGGTAAACTCTTTTCGAATCGATATCAAAGGTAGGCAGGCGCATGGTTCAGCGCCTTGGAATAGCGTTGACCCGATCGTTACTGCAGCTCAAATGGTTAATAATATCCAGACAATTGTTAGTAGAAGCATGAAATTGACCGATGCCCCTGCGGTAGTTACCGTTGGAGCCATTCATGGCGGTGTGCGATCAAATATTATCCCTGAAGATGTGTATATGCTTGGCACTATAAGAACATTCGACGATGAGATGAAAGCAAAGGTTCATAAGCGCTTAAGAGAAATTGTTCAAAAAACAGCTGAATCCAATAACGCTACGGCCACGCTCGAGATCGATGAAGGGTATCCGGTAACCTACAATGATCCCAAGCTGTATAGTCAGATGCTGCCAACTTTAACCAGGGTTGCTGGAAAAGATAATGTGAAAATAATTAAAGCAATAACCGGCGCTGAGGATTTTTCCTTCTTTCAAGAAAAGGTACCTGGATTATATTTCTTTATTGGCGGTATTCCAGCAGATTTTGATCCATCTAAAGTAGCGGACCATCATACACCTGATTTCTATGTTGATGATAGTGGAATGATGTTAGGAATGAAAGCGATGAGCGCATTAACATTGGATTATCTATATAATTATTAGTACACTAATGTATAATAAAAATCAAAAAGGAGTTTAAAATGGATTTATTAGCAGTAGTTCATATCAAGAGTTCTTACGATGAGTGGAAGGCATTTTTTGATGAAGATCCTGCCGTAAGATCAGAATTTGCGGATGAATCCCGCACGCGAGTAGCTAAAGTGGATGACAAAACAGCAATGGTGCAATTATTTGACGTAGATATGCAGAAGATGTCCGCAGTGCTTAATGATCCAAATTCAGAGGTAAATACTTCAATGGAGGATCATGTAGAAAAACGAGAAATGTATAAAATTGAAGCAATGTCTCCTCCAGGCGCTTAAGGGTTAATTATTTTATAAAAATATTTGATATCAATCTTTAGTTTGAATTAATCAATCAGGAAAAGGAGTATTACAATGAAAAAGATATTATATCTTTTATCGCTAACTTTTTTATTAGCGCAAGATAGTGAAGAAAAAAATGTATGGGCTGTTACCTACATGAAGCCCAAACCTGATAATGTAGCCCAATTTGAAAAAGGATTAGCCGATCATGTTGCAAAACATCATCCAGCTGATGGATGGAGCGAGTACCATTTTCAGGTAGTAAGTGGTCCAAATCTTGGAATGTATATAAAATTTTCAGGCCCACATTCTTGGAAATCATTTGATGAAAGGGTAAGGAGTCAAGCAGATGTGGATCACTCAAGAAGATATATACGACCGCATTTAGACTTGGATCAAAGCTATACAAGCTCAGAATATTGGGTATATTCAAAAGAGCTTAGTTATAATCCAGCTATGTGGACATTTGCCCATCTTTCTTATAATTATACTACCCCAGGATCAGGTAGCGATTATATAGAATTTTTAGAAGGGTTTAAAAAGGCGAAAACAATTGCTGAGAGCGAGCAATCTCATGAAATTTATAAGATTGTTTCAGGGAGCAATCCGGACACCTGGGTTTGGGCTTATCCCATGGAGAAGATGGAAGATATGAGCTCAACAGCTTCCCTTGGCGGCGGCGGCGAATTTTTGCAAGATGCTTTGGGTAAGGCCGAAGCTGATCGTATCAACGATATTTATCAAAAGGTTACTAAATCTAGGATGAGACAAGTAATAAAATTTCGTCCTGAATTAAGCACCTCAATCGGAAACGATGAGAATTAATTTTTTAAGAAATTTCATATTTTAAAAAAACAAGGGAGAGATTAAATGGATATGTTAAAAAAACCTAAGCTATGGCTTATAGTGTTAACCTTAATGCATTCACTTATGGGGGTTATTGTGCCTTATGTCCAAATGGGAGGCGGCAAGGAGGATCTAGCAATGATCCTTTGGTTCTTAGTGATATCGGTACACCTATTGTACGCAGCTTTCATGACGGAAGGACAAACCCAGGCAAGGTTAGCTACGGTTTTATGCGCACCGGTCGTGGTATGGTTTATTGTGTCAGGCGTAATGGGGCTTGAAATGATGGGGGTCGCTGTTGGCGCATTCCCTGATGTCATATTTCCATTGGTGGTATGGTCATTGCCTGCTGTAACTGGCTTTATGAATTGGAATTCAAATTAGCAATAACGCTCGTAAGCGTATACAGTAAATACTAAAGTATGCTCACTCAAGAGTAAGTATATGTTTTTACTCTTGAGTGAGTTAAGCAAGTAAATAAAACTATACTACAACTTATTTATTTTGCTGTTCAATGAAAAGCGCTCTAATACCTAGCATGCCAAAGGTAGGGGCCCACAGACCAACAAAAATACCGACCTCTCTGGCTTGCTGCTCGCTTTCATACCCAAAGACAATTGTTCCAAAAACA
>JAYZHS010000035.1:0-22988 GCA_036166315.1 Fidelibacterota bacterium | reverse complement strand
TTTATCTATCGATTGTACCTTTTCAATATTTGCTTGACTGGGTTTTTTAATAAAATTAATTAAGGTTATTTATTTATGAATGTTAGTGAATTACAAAAACTAAGAATTAAAGAACTCACAGAGCTTGCCATAAAGCTTGAGATAGATAGTTATTCAGGAATGAATAGACAAGAGCTTATCGTCAAGATTTTAGAAGCTCAAATGGAAAAGGATGGCGGCGTAACTGCTAGAGGTGTTCTTGAGGTTTTAAATGAAGGTTATGGTTTTTTAAGAAGCCCCAATTTTAATTATTTACCTGGCCCGGATGATATTTATGTTAGCCAATCACAAATTAAAAGATTTGGCCTAAGAACAGGACATGAGGTTTCCGGTCAAATCAGACCCCCAAAATCAAAAGAAAGATTTTATGCCCTTTTAAAAGTTGAGGAGGTAAACGGGAAAGACCCTGATGAGCTTAGAAAGGCAATTTTATTTGATAATTTGACACCACTTTATCCTGAGGAAAAGTTGAATTTAGAGGTAAATCCAAAAGACCTATCAACAAGAGTAATGGATATGATTTCACCAGTTGGAAAAGGTCAGCGCGGCCTTCTTGTTGCGCAACCCAAAACTGGAAAAACTGTTCTAATGCAAAAAGTTGCAAATGCGATAACTAAAAATCATCCTGAAATAAAAATGATAATTTTATTGATTGATGAAAGACCTGAAGAAGTTACAGATATGAAACGAAATGTTGAGGCAGAGGTTATTAGCTCTACCTTTGATGAGGCCCCAGAAAGGCACGTAGCGGTTGCAGATATGGTGATTCAAAAAGCTAGGAGGATGGTGGAGTTTGGTGAAGATGTTGTAATATTATTAGATAGTATTACACGTTTGGGCAGAGCGCATAATGCGGTAATTCCACATAGTGGTAAAATTTTATCTGGCGGCGTTGATTCTAATGCGTTAAAAAAACCGAAGCAATTTTTTGGTGCTGCAAGAAATACTGAAGAGAGCGGAAGCTTAACAATCCTTGCCACTGCCCTAATTGATACAGGAAGCAGAATGGACGAAGTAATTTTTGAAGAATTTAAAGGTACGGGTAATATGGAATTAGTAATGGATAGAAAGCTTAGCGATAGAAGAATTTATCCGTCATTTGATTTAATTAGATCTGGCACTAGAAAAGAGGAGTTGCTTCTTGACAAGAAAGTTTTAGCAAGAATGTGGATATTAAGAAAATTGCTTAATGATATGAACGTTATAGAGGCAATGGAATTTATTCAAGACAGAATGAGAAGAACTAAAACCAACGACGAATTCATGGAAACAATGAGTCAGTAGCTATTGTAATTATGACCACTGGTTCTTCTAAAACAAAATCAATCTTATTAAAATATAAAACAGACAAACCTGTTCGCAAAACCCCCTATCAAGTCAAAGGGGTAATTATGAGACAATTTCCTAATGAAGAAATTGTTCCAATGCTCAATGGTCAGTACAGAAAAAAGTTTTTATATCCAAGAATCCAAGTTAAGGTTTTTAATGAAGAGATTTTATTGGTTGGGTTAAATCAAGGCGTTGATCCAATTTTAAAATTACAAGGCAGAATCAAAGAGCTTAATTTTGGAGATATTTCTTTTCAGATCCAAGAAAGTGAAATCCAAGAAAAGACCGAATTATTTTACTTAACCTCTAGCCTTTATAAGTATAGATTTGTTTCAAATTGGGTGGCGCTTAATCATAGTACTAAAAATAAATACCACTCTTCAAACGATAGTGATCGACTACAGTTTTTAAATAAATTACTTGGTGAGAATTTAGTTTTTATTGCTAGAGAGATGGGATTTGAGTTTGAAAAAAATATTTTTTCTAAAATCAATATTTCTTCGCTTAAGCCATCTAGTTTGGATCACAAAGGTTGGGGAGCCTTTGACGGCGGTTTTCATACCAATTTAATTTTGCCAAATTATATTGGAATCGGAAATGGAATAACTAGCGGACATGGGGCAATTTTACGAGAATTTAGTGATGAAAATTTTGATTTTCATTCAGATGAGTTTGATGTATTAATAAAAGACTCAGAAAAATCAGAAGTCATTATGGATGCAAACAATCTTTCATCATCTCTTGCTGAGATCGAAGTTGAAAAAGTACCAAAACCAGTTATTTCAAAGCAGAGGAAGAAAAAGAAAAAACGATTTAAATCAAAAAATTCTAAATCAAAAACCTTTTCAAATAATGGATTAACCTCTAAACAAAATAAAAAAACAATGAATCATAAATCAAAAATGAAAAAAGATAATCAAGGCCCAATCAATTATAATTCTGAAGAATACCATAAAAAACAACACACCATTAAATAATGAAATTTGCGGATAGAGTACATAAAGTAAAACCTTCGTTTACGCTAGAGATGACCTCTAGAGCTGCTGAATTAAAACATGCTGGGCATGATGTTATTAGTTTTAGTGCAGGTCAGCCCGATTTTAATACACCAGAAAATATCATTGAGGCTGCAAAAGTAGCCATGGATGATGGTTACACAAAGTATACCGCAGGATCTGGGATGATTGAGCTTAGAAATGCGGTTTGTGAAAAAGTTAAACGAGAAAATAATATTAATATTTCTCCTGAAGAGGTTCTTGTTTCTAATGGGGAGAAACAAAGCCTTTATTTAGCTTGCCAGGCTTTATTTCAAACTGGTGATGAAGTTATTATTTTTAAGCCTTATTGGGTTTCATTTCCAGAATTTGTAACTCTATCAGATGCTACTCCAATTTTAATTGACACCGATCATAGTAATAATTTTGAACCAGATATTAGCGATATAATTGCCGCTGAAAATAAAAATGTTAAGGGCATCATTATTAATTCACCATCAAATCCAACTGGGTCAGTATGGTCTAAAACAATTATACTTGAAATATTAAAGCTAGCTAAAGAAAAAAACTGGGTAGTTATTTCCGATGAATGTTACGAAAGATTGGTTTTTGATGGTGAGCACACCGTAAGTAAAAAATTAGCAATTGATAATAATATTGATGCAAATATTGTTACTTGTATGAGCATGTCAAAAACATATGCAATGACAGGCTGGCGAATAGGATACGCTTTCGGAGATATAGATATAATAAACGCAATGTCTAAAATACAAGGGCAGGCTACCTCTTGTGCAAATTCTATTGGACAAGTCGCATCGATAGAAGCATTAGTAGGGGATCAATCAGCCGTTGATCAGATGATAATTGTTTTTAAGAAAAGACGAGATTATATGATTAAATTGCTAAACGATCTACCAGAAGTTAAATGTCTCGTGCCGGGAGGAGCATTTTATGCTTTCCCAGATTTTGGCTATTATATGGGAAAATCTTTTGATGGAAAAATAATTAAAGACTCTTTTGACCTTTGTGAAATCTTTTTAAACGAGGCATATGTTGCTACGATTCCTGGTGATGGTTTTGGAGCCCCTGGCTATGTTCGATTTTCATATGCAATCGATGAAAAAACTATTAAAGAAGGTATAGATAGAGTAAAAAAAATAATTCAACAAATCACTTAACTATTTAAGGAAGACAATGAAACTAGATATACACCCCGATTATAAAGAAGGAACAGTAACTTGTTCTTGCGGATATTCATTTAAGGTATTTAGTACTATGGGTGACCAAACTATTGATATTTGTTCCGAATGCCACCCTTTTTATACTGGTAAGCAAAAACTAGTGGATACCGCAGGTAGGATTGAACAGTTTAAAAAGAAATATGATAAAAAATCTTAAAAAGTAATTATGATAAAAACCATTCTTATATCAATTATGAAGCCTACAATTCTAGTAGGTGGTCAAGCGGTGATAGAAGGGGTAATGATGCGAGTACCTGGAGCATACGCTACCGCCGTTCGAGACCCCAATGGCAAGATTCATGTAGATAGAAAAAAATTCATTGCATTAGGTGAAAAATCATTGATTTGGAAACAGCCCATTTTAAGAGGTATGGCGGGATTATACGAATCAATGAAAATGGGGATGGAGACATTGCATTGGTCGGCAGATATTGCCATGCCAGATGAAAAAAATAAACCTAAAAGTAGAATATCAGATTTTTTCTCTTCACTTTTCGCAATCGCGCTTGCTATTTCATTATTTATGATAGCGCCAATGTGGTTAACTACAAATTTATTGACCGTTGAAAAAGATGCCATATTATTTAATCTCGCATCAGGATTTATTAGAATATCCTTTTTTATTTTATATCTTTTTTTAATTTCAAGAATGAATGACGTAAAAAGACTCTTTCAGTATCATGGAGCCGAACATAGGGTTGTTTATAACTTTGAGTCTGGTAAAAAAATAAGTGTAAAAAATGCACAGCTTTTTCCCACTCAACACCCAAGATGCGGAACAAGCTTTATGTTTATAGTTTTATTATCAGCAATAATTGTATTTTCAATTATTGATAGCTTTATAATGATGTTTACCGGAAATATTACACTTGTTTCTAGGCTACTGTTTCATTTGCCAATGATACCAATTGTTGCAGGAATTTCTTATGAGCTAATTAAAATTAGTTCAAGAAATGATAATTTATTCTTTAGAATATTAAGAACACCTGGATTATGGTTGCAAAATATCACTACTCGCCAACCAGATGATGAGATGGTAGAAGTGGCAATTCATGCTATTGAAAAAGCATTTGGAAAGAAACTTGATTCTATGTCTGGGAAGCAATATGTAGCTGAAGCTGTTGGATGATTGATAAGCTCCAAGAGCTAATTCTTCATTTTGAAGATTTAGAAAAGCAAATGATTGACCCAAACCTGATTAATGATCAGAATAAATATAAGGAAGTTACCAGAGAGCACAGAAGGCTAATACCAATCATTGATAAATCTAAACAATATATATCAATTCATAATCAAATCAGCGAAGATGAATCTATACTTGAAGGCGAGGATGAAGAATTAAAGAAAATTGTTAAAGATGAGATAGATGATTTAAAATCTGAGGCATCCCAAATTGAGGATGCATTAAAAATACTTTTAATACCGCATGATCCAAACGATGATAAAAATATTATTTTAGAAATTAGGGCAGGAACAGGGGGCGATGAAGCTGCTCTGTTTGCAGCAGATTTATATAGATTATATTCAAGATTTGCAGAAAGAAATAAATGGCAATATAAAGTGATGGAATCTAATCCAATTGGAATTGGAGGCTACAAGGAGCTAATCATGTCTATCAGTGGTGATGGAGCATATGGCATGTTAAAATTTGAAAGCGGAGTACACAGAGTTCAGCGAGTTCCCAAAACAGAGACTAGTGGCAGGGTCCATACATCAGCTGCTACCGTAGCAGTATTACCAGAGGCCGAAGAGGCAGATATCCAATTGGTAGATGCTGATTTAAAAATTGATACATATAGAGCAAGTGGAGCTGGGGGACAACATGTTAATAAAACTGAATCTGCGATTAGAATAACGCATATACCTACAGGGTTAGTTGTGACATGTCAAGATGAAACCTCCCAGCATAAAAATAAAGCCGCAGCGTTAAAAGTCTTAAGATCAAGACTGCTTGCAGCAGAGCAAGAACAGTTAGCTAAAGAACGGGCAGCAGCTAGAAAAGACATGGTTTCTACAGGTGATAGATCCGCTAAAATAAGGACGTATAATTTCCCTCAAGGTAGAATCACGGATCATAGAATTAATTTTACAGCATTTAATTTAGATGGCGTCATGGATGGAGAAATAAATGAACTGATTGATAATCTTACATTAGCAGACCAACAGCTAAAACTTACAGAAGTTGTATAATTAGATTGGAAGCAGTCAAAGAAAAAAAACAAGTCTGGCGGATAATTGATTTGATAGAGTGGGGTGAAGATTATTTTAAACAACATAAATTTGATAGCCCCAAACAAGAAATAGAATGGTTGCTGTGTGATTTATTAGATCATAAAAGAGTTGATTTATATATCAACTTTGAACAAAAAGTGCCAAATGACAAGTTAGCACTTTTAAAAAAATGGATTAAAAAAAGATTAAAAAGAATGCCCCTTCAATACATTACAGGTGCCACAGAATTTTATGGAAATAAATATTTCTTAAATGATGATGTTTTAATACCTAGGCCTGAGACTGAAAGGTTAGTAGATATCTCACTAGAGTGTATAAATAAATTATCACATCCTAGAATTTTAGAAGTGGGTACGGGATCTGGCTGTATTTCAATATCGATTGCCTTAATGCGAGGTGATGCCAAAATTTTATCTATCGACATTTCTCAAAATGCGCTTAATAAAGCCCAAGAAAACTCGGATTATCATAAAACAAACAATGTAAAGTTTCTTAATCTTGATTTTTTAAAAGAAATCCCATCTGAGCGTTTTGATATCATAGTTTCCAATCCTCCATACATTCCCTTAGAGGAAATGAAAAATATTATGATTGATGTAAAAGAACATGAGCCTGAAATTGCCTTAACTGATTTTAATGATGGACTTGTTTTTTATGATAGGTTCGCAGATCTTGGTTCTAAATTATTAAAAAAAGAAGGATGGATGGTCCTAGAAGTTGGAATAGATGATCATCCTGAAAAAGTGGCAAAGCTTTTCAAGTCAAAAGGATATAGTAATATTGAATTAGTCTCAGACTATAATAAAGATAAAAGAGTGCTAAAGGTTAAAATTTAAATGAAATCAGAATTTGTACATTTACATAATCATTCAGATTATAGCTTGCTAGATGGAGCACAGACTGTGCAGACACTAGTGAACACTATAGATGATCTTGGAATGGATTCAGTTGCGCTTACTGAACATGGCAATATGTTTAGCGTGATACCCTACTATAAATCTGCTCAAAAAGCCGGCGTAAAACCAATCATTGGCTGTGAAGTTTATGTTGCTGTTGGAAGCAGATTCGAAAAAAAACCTAGATCTGATGGAGGGTGGGGAAATAATCACCTTGTTCTTTTAGCTCAAAATTACACTGGTTATCAAAACCTAATGAAGCTTGTAACCCATGGATATTTAGAAGGGTTTTACTACAGGCCAAGAATAGATATGGAATTACTAAAAAAACATAGCGAGGGTATTATTTGTTTATCGGGATGTTTAAAAGGTGAAATTCCAGAAAAGATGCTAAAAGATGATTGGGGTGGTGCAAAAAAAGCTGCATTGAATTTTGCAGAAATTTTTGAAAATCGATTTTATTTAGAAGTTCAAAATCACGGTATTCCTGATGAAATACAAAACATTCAAAATATGAAAAAATTGAGTGCCGAGCTTAATTTACCAATGGTATGTACAAATGACGCGCATTATGCAAAGCATGAACACTGGGAAGCGCATGATGTTCATATTTGTCTTGGTACTGGAAAAGATAGAGATGATCCTAAGCGTCTACGCTATGCGACACCAGAATTCTATTTTAAGACTCAAGATCAGATGTTTGATATGTTTAAAGACGTCCCTGGCGCTATTGAAAACACCAGAAGGATTGCAGATAGCATTGAATTTGAAATACCTATGGGAGATTACCATCTTCCAAATTTCCCAATACCAAAGGGCGCTGAGAATTCTAACCCTGATGAGTATTTGAAATCATTATGTGTTGAGGGAGTTAAGAATAGATATGGAGACTATTCACCTCAACTAGAGTCCAGACTAAACCATGAATTAAATGTAATAAAAAAAATGGGCTTTGCTGGTTATTTTTTGATTACAGCAGATTTTGTTAAATATGCAAAGGATAATTTAATCCCAGTGGGCCCAGGAAGGGGCTCTGCCGCAGGTAGTTTAGTTTCATATTCCCTTGGCATTACAACCATAGATCCGATTAGGCATAAGCTTTTATTTGAGCGTTTTTTAAATCCGGATAGAATTAGTATGCCTGATATAGATATTGATTTTTGCATTGAAAGACGTGGAGAGGTTATCGATTATATTAAAAGCCAGTATGGAGAAAATTCGGTAACACAAATCATTACTTTCGGAAAAATGAAGGCGCGACAAGTTGTTCGAGATGTTGGCAGGGTATTAGGATATTCGTTTGGAGAGATTGATAAGCTTGCAAAAATGATTCCTACTACGCTCAATATCACACTTGATGAAGCTCTTAAGCAAAGCCCTGAACTTTTAACTGCATCAAAGGGTGAGTATAAGGAATTGCTAGATTATTCTAAAGTTTTGGAAGGAATGAATCGCCATGCATCCATTCATGCTGCAGGCGTTGTAATCGCACCCGGTGAATTAACAGACTACGTTCCCCTTTATAAATCGTCACAGGGTGATATTACCTCACAATATGATATGAAGGGGTTGGAGGATCTTGGTCTATTAAAACTTGATTTTCTTGGCCTTCGAAACCTCACAGTAATTGATAATGCTATTAAATTAATTGAGGAACGTGGTAAGAAAATAGATATTGAAAATATTCCCCTAGATGATCAAGATGTATATAGCTTATTTACAAAAGGCCTCACCATTGGGGTATTTCAATTTGAGTCTTCAGGAATGCGAGAATTTCTTAAAAAACTTAAGCCAACGGCTATTGAAGATTTAATTGCAATGAACGCACTGTATAGACCTGGCCCTATGAACAATATCGATGACTTTATTAAAAGAAAGCATGGTAAAAAACGGATTCAATATTTACATCCCAGTATGGAAAATATTTTGCAAGAGACGTATGGTATTATAGTCTATCAAGAGCAGGTAATGCAAATCGCAAATGAAATAGCAGGTTTTTCATTAGCTGAAGCTGATATAATGCGTAGAGCTATGGGTAAGAAAATCAAAAAATTAATGGATGAATTAAAAATAAAATTTATCGAGGGAGCAAAAAAGAAAAATAATATTGAACCAGAAATAGGAAAGCAAATATATGAATTGATCGAAAAGTTTGCTGAATATGGATTTAATAAAAGCCATTCAACTGCTTATGCATATGTTGCTTATCAAACAGCCTGGCTAAAGACCCACTATCCAGCAGAATTTATGAGTGCTAATTTAACAAGTGAAATGTCCAATATTGATAGGATTGTCATCTTGATTAATGAATGCAGAAAAATGAAAATTGCTGTGAATCCTCCAGACGTAAATATTTCATCGATTGATTTTATTCCTGTTGATGATAAAACGATATCATTTGGGCTTAACGCAATAAAAAACGTTGGAACAAAAGCATTAGAACAAATAATTGAGTCCAGGAAAAGCAATGATAAATACAATACAATTTTTGATTTTACTGCAAACGTAGCTTTAAAAACCGTTAATAAAAAAGTTTTGGAAAGTTTAATTATGTCAGGGGCAATGGACTCTCTTGATGGAAATAGGGCTCAAAAATTTAATGAAATTGAAGTAGCTCTTAAATATGGTCAAAATCATCAGGATGTTAAGGCAAAAAATCAAGTTGACCTTTTTGGCGCAGGTGATTCTGAGAATTACTCGGATTCAATGGCACCCACCCTAAGCAATATCGAAGAATGGCCTGAAAGTAAGATGCTTGAAAATGAAAAAGAAGTTTTAGGTTTGTATTTATCTGGCCATCCTTTGCTAAAATATGCTGATGATCTTGAGGAGTATTCAAATTATGATTTTACAGATAAAATTAATTATTCTGACCAAGATAAGATTCGAATTGGTGGAGCTATCACAGACCTCAAACTGCATTTCGATAAAAAAAATAACCAAATGGCATTTTTTAAATTAGACTGTCTGGGTGGTCAAGCAGAAATTCTTGCGTTTAGTAGTGTATTTTCAAAATACAAAGATCTTATCAAGAGTGACAGTGTTGTATTTATCAAAGGAAAGCAAACTGATGAGACAGATTTCTCCGATTTGAAATTAATTGCAGAAGAGATAGTTACCGTAGAAAATGCAAAAGAGATATATTCAA
Source organism: Fidelibacterota bacterium (assembly GCA_036166315.1). GTDB lineage: Bacteria > Fidelibacterota > Marinisomatia > Marinisomatales > TCS55 > TMED108. The sequence goes on along the minus strand of JAYZHS010000035.1, from coordinate 13,108 downwards.
AAAATGTAAACATACGAGTTGATTTAAAAGATGCTAGTTTAGATATCACCAAAATTTCAAAATTAGCTAAAAGTCATAATGGTAGCTGCGGCTTAATGTTTCATATGGCATCAGCTAGTGGTAGAACGCAGAGAATTTTTGCTCATAACATCAAAGTAGCTTCAAGTAAAGAATTTTTAAAAAAAGCTAGAGAGCTTTGCGGTAAAGAGAATGTATGGGTTTCAGAATAAATTTATATTAATTTATGAATATGAAACGCAAAATAAGAATCCTAATGGCAAAACCTGGCCTGGATGGGCATGATAGAGGAATTAAAGTTTTAGCGTCTGCTTATCGTGATGCAGGTATGGAAGTAATTTATCTTGGGCTTAGACAAACTCCTGAGATGATTGTTTCCTCTGCTCTTCAAGAAGATGTTGATGTTATAGCACTATCAAGCTTAAATAATGCCCATATGACAATTTTTCCAAATGTATTAAACTTAATGCAAGATAAAGGGCTTGATGATGTGTTATTGGTTGGTGGTGGAATTATACCAAAAAAAGATATGAAAGAATTAGAACGTTTAGGAACAGGTAAATTATTTGGACCTGGCACCCCAATTGATGAGACATTAAATTATATTACAAATTGGGTAAATGAAAACAGAAGATAAATGGATATAAAAAATCAAACAGAATTAGAATTATATTTTGCAGATCATTTTGATACTGTCCTATTTCCTGTGCTTGCTGAAATCTATCAAAGTAAAGCAGAGTATGCTAGAGCAAAACGTGTTTGTGAAATTGGACTAGAACACCACCCTGAATCTGTAGATGGACAATTTATTTTATCACAGGCAGAAATGGCTCTTGGAAATTTAGTTGTGGCTGAAAAGTGGTTGAAAAAGGTTCTTGAAAAGGTACCAGACCATCAACCAGCAGCGGCAGCGCTACCAGTATTGCAAGAACAATTAGGTAGGTCAAAAAATACGTTAACAGATAGCTGGCAACGAGCGCAAGAAGCTGATCCATCAAACCAATTTGCAACTGATTTTTTATCACCAAAAAAATCCAAGAAGAAAAAAAATAAGGAAGAAATACCAGCGGATATAATGATTGAAAAAGCTTCCATAAGTCCCCGGTTGGCAACATTCACATTAGTACATGTTCTCAAAGGACAAGGGCTTTACCAAAGAGCGCTTGATGTCCTAGATATTCTTGATCAAAAAGGTGAAAATAAAAAACAAGTTGAAGCCGAAAGGCAGTCTTTGCAGTCAATGTTATAATCCCTGCTTAAAGAAGCTAGCATGGATATAAGAAGCGGAATCATTCATTTAAAAAAATCAGATAAGCGTTTTGCGAATATAATAAACCAGTATCCCGAACCATCAATAAAAAAAACCACCAATTTTTTTCAATCGCTTACAAAATATATAATCTATCAGCAATTAAGCACCAAGTCTGCCGCAGCTATTTATAGTCGTTTTATCCAATTGTTTAAGTCTGTCAAAATAAAGCCGAATCATATTCTTTCAATACCAAAGGATGATTTAAAATTAATTGGATTATCTAAGCAAAAAATAAATTATATTTTATTACTTGCAAAAAATTGGCCGGAAACAAACAAAGAACTAAAAAATATTGATCTACTAACTGATGATGATATAGGAAATAAACTGATGAAACATAAAGGCATAGGGCAGTGGACAGTAGATATGTTTCTTATTTTTTCATTAGCTCGCCCTGATGTTTTCCCAGCTGGCGACCTTGTCATTCAAAAAGGATATGCTAAACTTTATAATATGATTAATCTTCCCAATAAGAATGAAATGTTGAAAGGCGCCGAAAAATGGAAGCCATATAGAACTTTAGCATGCTTATATCTCTGGGATATGATAGACGGACCTTTTCAATGGTAATTATACTAAACCAAATATTTATAATTATTCTATCATTATTGTTATTAGCTGGCGGCGTGAACTTAAAAGGTGGGTATATAAATGATAAATTTTCTAAATCAATTTATGAAAAATATCAAGTAACTATTTACAGGGATACCTGGGGAGTGCCCCATATTTTTGGGGAAAAAGATGAAGACACTGCTTACGGCTTAGGCTATGCACACGCAGAGGATGATTTTGAAACAATTCAAAATATACTTATTGCAGCTCGGGGAAGCTTGGCGCAATATCATGGTCGATCTGCAGCTCCTAATGATTATATGGTTAAAATGCTAAAAATTTGGAATATAGTTGAGAAAAACTATGAAAGTTTATCCGATGATGTGATTAAGATTAGTGAAGCATATGCAGATGGAATAAACCATTATGCTAATTTGTATCCTGAAAAAGTATATAAAGGCATATTACCTGTAAAAGGGAAGGATATAGTGGCTGGATTTATACATCGAATGCCATTAATGTTTGGTTTGGATGGCGTTTTGAGCAAAGTACTTGCTGGCCAAAAAAATATTCCTGAAAAAGATAATTCAACATCTGATTCTGAAATACAAAATCAAAAAATGCTGGGATCAAATGTGGTTGCAATTTCTCCAAATAGATCAGATGACAAGTTCACAAGAATCTTAATCAATTCACATCAACCATGGACAGGCCCCGTTGCTTGGTATGAAGCACACCTTCATAGCAATGAAGGTTGGAACATGGTAGGGGGACTATTTCCAGGATCTCCAGTGGTATTCGTAGGTCATAATGAAAATATAGGTTGGAGCCACACCGTAAATAAACCTGATTTAATTGATGTTTATGAATTAGAAATTAATCCGGATAATCCCGATCAATATTATTTTGATGGAAAGTATGAGAATTTTGAAAAATCAGAAGCAAAAATTAGAATTAAATTATGGGGCCCTATCAAATGGACCTTTAAAAGAAAAATTTATAGATCTAAGCATGGACCAGTTCTTAAAAATGATCAAGGAGCATTTGCTATCAGATATGCGGGTCACAATGAATTTCGTTATTTGGAGCAATGGTTTAGAATGAATAAATCAAACAATATAAATGAATTTGAAAATGCGATGAAGATGATGGCGCTTCCTATGTTTAATACAGTTTACGCAGATAAAACAGGGAATATTTTTTACATTTATAATGCACTGTTTCCAAAAAGAAAAGAAGGTTTTAATTGGAATGGAAATCCTCTGAAAGGAAACACGTCAGATAATTTGTGGACAGATTATTTGCCATACGAATCACTCCCAAAAATTATTAACCCTAAATCTGGCTTTTTACAAAATTGCAACAGCACCCCTTTTCTTGCAACCACTGGGAATGACAATCCTGATAGAGATTTATTTAATAATAATCTTGGAATAGAAAAATTTCAAACCAACCGAGCCCTTCGGGCTCATGAGCTTTTTGGAAAAGATTTAGCCATTAATCGAGAAGAGTTTTATCAGTATAAGTATGATACGAAATATTCTGAAGAATCCGTATTGGCAACCAATCTTGAAAGATTTCTTTTTGAAGCAAAAAACCAAGATGAAGAAGTTGTCAATGTGCTTAATATATTAAAGAACTGGAATTATGATACAGACAGTCTAGCCATAGGCGTACATTATGCACTTGATGCAATCAAACCTGTTTATGATCCTGACAAATATAATTATGATTACGAATTAATTATGGAACGCTTAAAAGGCAGTATAAAAAGAACCAAACAATATTTTGGTAGATTGGATGTTAAATGGGGAGATATTCAAAGATTAAAAAGAGGTAATACCAATTTACCCTTGAGCGGAGGACCTGATATTCTTAGAGCAATATATACAAAAGGAGACAAAGGGCAGAGAAAAGCAGTTGCTGGAGATTGTTATTTTCAGATTGTTGAGTGGGATACTAATGGGAAAGTTTTCTCACAAAGCATACATCAGTTTGGCTCAGCAACACAAGATGCTAATTCTCAACACTACGATGACCAAGCTCAGCTATTTGCAAAAAATAAAATGAAACCCATTTGGATGAGCTTAAAAGATATTAAATTAAACCTAAGAAAATCATATTCACCTGGGGGTAAAAAAGATACAAAGGAGAGATTATGAAAAAAGTTCTATCAATTTTGTTTATCACCACTTTTTTATTTGCAGATAAACCAATCACAGGTAAAAATATTATTAACTTAGAATATGCTACGCAGCCAGCTTTAAATAGTGACGGTTCAAGAATTGCCTATGTTCGTATTGTTTCCCCTGAAGAAGGTTCAAAGAGTAGAAGTTCATTCAGAGAAATTTGGGTGGTTGATGGCGATGGGAGCAATCAAAGAAAATTTACTTCTGCACCTATAAATAGCTGGTCCCCACAATGGGCACCTAATGGTAACCTTACTTTTTTATCTTCTAGAAAAGAACATAATAAATCTACACAAGTTTATTCTATTCCCATTAATGGTGGTGAAGCGTACCCAATAACTGATTACAAAGATGGAATTGGATCATATAAATGGTCTCCTAATGGTAAATGGATTGCTTTTACTTCAAGAGAAAAAGAAAGTGCCAAAGTGAAAAAGATGAAAAAAGATGGTTATGATATGATAGTAATGGGTAAAGAACATTTATATAATAGGCTTTGGATATTCAATATTGAATCAAACACATATAAAAAAATATACCGACAAGATTTGAATGTATCCTTATTTGAATGGGCGCCAGATAGCGAATCAATCGTTTTTCAAGCGAGTGAAAAAGTCAATGTTGATTTAGAATATTTAGAAAGCTCAATTTATCTTGTAAAAATACCTAATGGAAATCCAAAAAAGGTTACCGACACGCCCGGCAAGCTATCAAGTATGTCCATTTCTCCCAACAATAAACAATTAGCATTTTTGGGTGCAACTTCATATAACGATCCCTTAGCGCAAAGTATATATGTGGCAGAAATAAAAACAGGCAAATCAAAATTAATTACTGATAATTTTAAAGAATCATTCATAGATGTTGATTGGATAGATGATCAAACGGTAATAGGATTATCCCAAAGAGGAACCAAGACAGTGTTATCAGCTATTTTTCTTAATAATAATTCATCAGAAAAAGTATTTAATCAAAATGATATCCTTACTCCAAAAGAAATTATTACTAGTATATCGTATCACAGAAATACAAAGCAATTTCTTTTCACGGCTAACAGTCATCGTCACCATAATGAAGTATTTCTTGGGCTTTATGGATCTAAAAAAATGCAAAGGATTACATTTCTAAACCCTTCATTAAATAATATAAAACTTGCTAAACAAGAAACAGTTTCATGGAAAGCAGAAGATGGTATAACTATAGAAGGGGTGCTGACCTATCCTTTATCTTACAGAGGCGGGAAAAGATATCCCTTAATCTTACAAATTCATGGAGGTCCGGAAGGTGTTAGTCAAGATGGTTGGAACACCCGAACAACGTACCCTGTACAATTGTTAGCTGCTAATGGGTACTTTGTTCTTGAGCCAAATTATCGCGGAAGCGCCGGAAGGGGAGTAGCTTTTTCTAAGCTGGATCATGATGATTTAGGAGGTCAAGAGTTTAACGATGTGCTAAAAGGAATTGACCATCTAATAGACCTTGGGTATGTTGATAAAGATAAAGTTGGTACGGGAGGATGGTCTTATGGTGGTTATTTTTCCGCTTTGGCAGCTACCAAAGATTCAAAACGTTTTAAGGCCTCTATGGTAGGAGCTGGATTAACAAATATGATTAGCTTTATGGGCACAACAGATATTCCATATGAAATGTCAGTAGTGCATTGGAATCAGTGGTGGTTTGACAACCAAGAATTACACTGGGAGCGCTCACCCCTTTCACACATAAATAATGCACAAACCCCCACCTTGATTATACATGGGCTTAGAGATGAACGCGTTCACCCTGAACAAGGTATGCAGCTTTGGCAGGCATTAAATATAAAAAATGTTGATACAGAATTAGTTTTGTATCCCAGAGAGCCACATGGCTTGATTGAAAGACCACACCAGCTTGATTATATGGAAAGATTGGTTAATTGGTACAATAAATATGTTAAATAGATTGATGCATCGCATATCAACATTTCTGATATTATTTTCATTTATTTTTTCACAAGAAAGTAAAGTACGAGAAATTTATTTAGAAGGACCCGCTAATCAAAGGTCGCTAGAAATGTCTGGTCTTACTTGGTATAAAGATGAATTGATACTTATGCCGCAATATATTGATCATGATGATCCAGCATTTTATGCTATTTCAAAAGCAAAGATAAATCGCTGGTTAAGCCAAAAATCTCCATCTCCCATTATGCCTGATAAAATTAGACTTGATGCACCAGACTTTAGAAGAACTATTAAGGGCTATCAAGGCTTCGAAGCTGTTTGTTTTGATGGGAATACAATCTATTTAATTATAGAATCAAAACATGAAAACCTGATGAAAAGTTTTATAGTTAAGGGAAGGATTAAAAGAAAAAAAGGCATCATAATTATTGATGAAGATTCATTGAGCGAAATCAAAATTCCTATCAATATAAAAAATATGGGTTATGAGAGTATAGCAAAATATAAAAATCGTATTTTAGTTTTTTTTGAAGCGTACGGTAAAAATATCAATCCAAAGCCTGAAATAATGTCATTTGATAAGTCGCTTAAGAAATCTAAAACTATCGCCTTTGATAATCTAGAGTATAGGCTGACAGATGTAACAAGCGTTGATAGTGACGGAAAATTTTGGGCTATAAATTTTTTCTGGCCAGGAGAGGCGAAAAGACTTAAGCCAGCGGTTGACAATATTTTAAATAATACGACCAAAGGAAAAACACACAACCTATTTGATCATGTGGAAAGATTAGTGGAATATGAAATTCATAAAGATCAAGTAAAGCGCTCTTCTGCTAAAGCTATTCAGCTTTCAATCAATAAAGAATCTCGTAATTGGGAAGGTGTAGCGCGTTTAGATAATAAAGGTTTTTTAATGGTTGTGGATGAATACCCAAGGACTATACTGGCATTTATTGAGAAATAATTAAAATGCCTTTGTTATATCTCCTCTCCATCCCAGCGCAATGGTTAGCGATGATGCATCTGTTTGTGTGGGGATTATAAAATCTTCAACCTCTAAGTTGATATTAAAAAATAGACTTTCCTTATAAGGGAAAAGCACCTCCAAAATGTATTGGTTCCTTGATAAGTTGCTCTCAACAATTTCACTGATTTGTTGAAAATGTTCAAATTCTAATTTAGTAGTAAAAAATGAGGCATCATGATCCCAAAAGATACCCCCCTTAATGTAGGATGTTTTCCTAGTAGCATTTAAGTAGTCAGACATATCAAAACCATGACCAATCTCAATATTTATAAGTCCATTATCATATTGATTTAAAAAATATCCAAACCCTTGATTATAATGGTATTGAAGGTCCATATCTACACGAGTATTTTTTCTTATCGAAGTAATTGCGTATCTGTAAAATTTTGATTCAGCACGATACTTATCACTAGACTTATACCTTAAATAAGCAAAAGATTGGTTTTGTATACCGTACGCAAAAAACCTTAAATCATTATATTTAATATTGGTTGTACGGTTTAATCTGTAGAAACCAAAAGCACCATTTGTAGAATCCACACTTACTATACCAAATCGACCATACTGTCTCCATTTAGTTGAATCAGTTTGTGCACTTAATAGCGAAACAAGAAAAATAATAGCATATATATACAGTTTCATTGCTTAATTTTTTTACCACTTTCCATTAATTTGATAGATGCAGTCGTAAAAACTACTGTCATTAAAATTGCAATGATAAAACTATGCGAAGGGTTTGAATCCGATATACCCAATATTGTAAAGCGTAACCCATTGATCATATAGTATATTGGGTTGAATAAGCTTAATGATTGTGCCCAGTCAGGCAACATTTTAATTGAATAAAAAATTCCCCCAAGAAAACTGAGCGGAGTCAGTATAAAATTTTGCATCGTAGCTAATTGGTCCCAACTTTCGGATAATTGACCTAGGAGCAAACCAATGCTAGAAAAAGCCCAAGAGACTAGGAAAATAAACAAAATAGTTTTAACTGGACTAACAACAACCATATCTCCAAGAGCTACACCAACTAGTAAAATTAAAATCCCATTTATTGTACCTCTAACCGTGCCTCCAATAATATATGCCATTGAAATTTCAAAGCTGGAAAGAGGTGCTTGTAAAATATCAGGTAATTGACCTAGCAATTTCATCTGCAGCATTGAAGATGAGGAATTTGATGTAGCATTTGTTAGTGCGTTCATCATTATTAATCCAGGCAAAATAAATAAGGTATAAGGAATGCCATTAATATTGTCAATACGCTTTTCTAATGTAAATCCAAAAATTAGTATATACAAAATTGATGAAATTAATCCTGGTACTATGGTTTGTCGCCAAACTGCAAAAAACCTACCCACCTCTCTAAATGTTAATGTTCTAAATCCAATCCAATTCACTGGTTAATTCCCTTGCCTGTTAGGTTTAAAAAAACATCCTCAAGCGAGGCTTTATTTGTTTCAATACGTTGAATATGCGCGCCCGAATTGCTAAGTAATTTTATAATGTTAGGTAAATCATTTTCAGGGTCTCCGGTTATGAAATGAAGTCTTTGATCTTTTTGATTATAGGTAAAGTCATTTAATGTATTATCAGAGTCTTCAAAAGGTTCAGAAAGGTATACAGTGATTCCAGAATTAGAATCTTTACCGATAAGTTCTTTTGGCGATCCTTCAGTAATCACTTTACCTGAATCGATTATTGCAACTTTATCGCATAATAATTCAGCCTCTTCTATATAATGAGTAGTCAGTAGGATGGTTTTCCCTTCATTGTGAAGATCGCCAAAATATTTCCATAGTTCATGTCTCAGCTCTACATCAACACCAGCAGTTGGTTCATCTAAAATCAATATTTGTGGATCATGCACCAGAGCTTTTGCTATTTCAAATCTTCTTTTCATTCCCCCAGAAAGTTCTCTAATTCGAGCATTGCGCTTATTTTTTAGGCCGAGGCGATCAAGAAGGCTCTCAACTCTAGGGGTTGCATCTTTTTTATTAATACCATAATAACCAGCTTGAAATAATAAAAGCTTATCAAGCGGGAAAAACCAATCCTGGGTAAATTCTTGAGATGAAATACCCACTTGTTTTCTAGTGAAGCGATAATCGCTAACCGTATCGCGATTGAAAATCATTGTTTCACCCATATCTTTTCTAACAAGCCCAGTTAAAATATTGATAGTAGTTGTTTTGCCGGCACCATTTGGACCTAGAAGGCCAAAAAATTGACCCTTATCAATCGTCATGTTTATTCCTTTTAAAGCATCGATTCCCCCATAGCTCTTCTTCAGATTTGTTATTTTGATGGCAGGCATTATGTTTTTATCTCAAAGCCTATTTCAGAATCAAATGGATTGGGGAAATCAAAACCTTCTGCTCCAGGAAAGTGCACTACTGAAGAAATAAAACCCCATGGAATCAATATAGAGGCCTCAAGGTTTTTTTCTTTAACCGAATTTTTATCTTTAATTATAGGAGCTTTAAATGATGGATGATGAATCCACATACCATATTCATCATAACCAACAACTTTAACATATATTTTATTTTTATCTATACCCAGTTCACTTAAAATATCATGCCCATCTAAGACTAGCATCACAACATCATTTAAAACATGATCAATTTTCATAGGTGTATGATTCATAGGCTTCCCTTTCTTATTTGAACCAATTTTATTTTTTTCATTTTATGCTATCTTTAAAAATTCATTTTCAGAAATTATTTTAACGCCAACGCTTTTAGCCTTTTCTAATTTTGACCCAGCAGACTCTCCAGCCACAACATAGTCAGTATTTTTACTTACCGAGCTATTTACCCTGCCGCCATTTGATTCAACAATTTTTTTTGCATTGCCTCTAGTCAGTGTCTTTAAAGTTCCAGTAAAAACGAAACTTAGCCCTTCAAACTTCTGGCTTATTTGTTTGGATCTTTGTGAAAATTCAATACCATGAGACAGGCATTCTTCAACAATCTTTATGTTATATTCATCAGACCAAAATTGTACAATAGCCTCCGCTACAATTGGACCTACTTCATTAATTTGCTCCAAATCTTCAATTGTCGCCCGTTTGAATTTTGATAGATCTGATGAAAATTTTGATTCAAGTACTTTAGATAAATGCGCACCAACATTTCTTATTCCAAGCGCATAAACAAATCTAGAAAATGTAGTTTTTTTTGAATGCCCAATTGAAGCAATAATGTTTTCAGCAGATTTTTCTGCCATACGATCGAGATCGACAAGGTCATCAAAATTAAGTTTATAAATATCATCAAAAGTTCGAACAAGGCTTTTATCAACTAGTTGGTTCACTAATTTCTCACCAAATCCATCAATATCTAAACCGCCTTTTGAAATGAAATGTTGGATACGACCTTTTATTTGTGCTGGGCATGATAAATTATGGCATCGGGCTACAGATTCTCCTTTTGGCCTAACTATTTCTTTATCGCATTCCGGACAAGAACTGGGTCGTTTGTATTTTTCAGTTTTCCCTGGCCTTTTGGTTTCTATAATCTTAACGACTTCTGGAATAACATCACCCGCGCGTTGTACCAAGACAGTATCTCCAATTCTTACGTCTTTTTTATCAATTTCATCTTGATTATGTAGCGTGGCATTTGTGACAATTACACCCCCAACATTTACAGGATCTAATCTTGCCACAGGGGTTACCGCACCAGTTCTTCCTATTGATGCTATAATATCTAAAACTACACTGGTGACTTGTTCAGCTTTAAATTTTCCTGCAATCGCCCACCTAGGTGATCTACTTCTTAACCCCAAACTATTACGATACTCAATTTTATTTACCTTAAATACAGTTCCATCTATTTCATACGGCAAATTGTTTCTTTTTGCTTCAAGTGTTTGATGATAATTAACTATTTCATCAATACTATTTGTAACGGATATTTCATTATTTACTGGGAATCCCCATTCAGTTAAAGCATCTAAAAATGATTTATGCGTCTGAAAGCTTTCCCCAATTATTTCACCAGGCTCATAACAATAAATTGATAAAGGTCGACTGGCAGTAATTGAAGAATCGAGCTGTCGCAGGCTGCCAGCCGCCGCATTTCTAGGATTTGCAAATATTGATAAATCATTTTTACTGCGATAATTATTTAATTCTCTAAACCTATCTTTATCCATAAATACTTCACCCCTCACCTCAAGTAAATATGGGGCAGGTCTCAAGTTGGTTCTTAAAGAAAGCGGTATAGCATTGATTGTCTTTAAGTTTTGAGTAATATTTTCACCCTTTAGGCCATCACCCCGGGTAAGTCCATATTTTAAATGACCTTCTTCATAAATAAGCTCCACCCCAATGCCGTCTAGTTTAGGTTCAGCTATAAAATCGATATCTGCATCTATGTCCAATCCTTTTTTTGTTCTATTGTAATAACTAATTAATTCATCAGAATCCATTGCATTTTCAAGCGAAAGCATTGGGATTCTATGTTCAACAGATTCAAAAGAATCAAGCGGAGGAGCGCCTACCCGCTGGGTAGGAGAATCATCAGTTACAAGGTTTGGATTTTTTTGTTCAATATCTTGAAGCAACCTTAGTAGCTCATCGTATTCTGAATCTGAAATAATTGGATCATTTAGGACATAATAATGGTAATTATGATCATTTAATTTTTTTCTGAGATCCTGAATTTTAGTCTCTATATCCATTGAGCTAATTTTTCCCTTCAGCCCTTTGTTTATAATATTCGAAAGGATCTACAAGATTCATCGTAATTGGATTTAAAATTCCTGAATCATCAATTGGGGTTGCAAATACTTTTCCATCCACCAGCTCTACTGTAAAAAAATAAGTGATATAATTAGCAGGATTTTTTTTTGGATTGTATGTATGTGAGTAGCGTTTGCTTTTTGGTGGGAATGAAATTTCTCTATATCGTGGCTGAGAGTCTGTACGATAAAATAAACTAACTTGTTTGATCGATTTTTTTTCAAATTCTGTAAATACCTCAAGATTAAATGACCGCGAATTAAACAGAACTTTTGCAGGGTGGTGAAACACTTTTTGATTAACTATGAATCTTGTGCTATCAAATTTACTAGACCCTAATTCTTGACAGTATATTAAAGGTGTAATTAAAAATAAAAATAAATACTTAATGATTTTTTCCTCATCCAGAAGTAAAGGTTATGCACTTTTTATACCAGTGATCATAGGTTACTTGTTTTCGTATCATATAATCAGCAGTGCAGCGTGAATTAGCTTCACAGATATCGGAATTTTTCCCGCGCATATCCGAATGCATTATCACAACGTATTTTTTGAATGGTTTTTTTGCGTATTGGCCCATATTAGCTAATGCTGAAACGGCAAAACTAAGATCATCATTTGATCTATTTCTGGTTACTTGAATTTCAACCTGATAAATCCTTTGACCGTTATCAGTATAAATTTTTAATCCAGTAAGCTTAGGTGCACTATGATTGCGTTTAAAGTATTGAGGCGTCATCGCCGCAATTTGTTGATCTGAGAATTTTGGCTTAGCATGTAGGATCGCAACCAAAGACAAAATACAGGTAATTATATTTTTCACAATATCGCCTTTCTTTTAGCAATTATAAATAAAACAATTAGTATAATCAAAGTGCCAAGCACAATGGCCTTTTGAATTCTTTGAGGATAATATACGATTGAAGCAGCTTCAATCGTATATGAATCATTCATAAAATCTTTTAAGTCAAACGCCCACCACAGTGTATCATTTGACACTGAATCAGCATTCGATTGAAAAATAGATCCCGGTAGGGTACTGGCAAATTTAAATGTATCATCGTTCAGTTGAATAGTAACATTTGCCTCTTTTATATAAGGCAGCATTGCATCGATACATGCATCAACGTAATTAAGGGGAAGGAGGTTTTCAAAAGGTTTAAAGTTTGTTCTAATTAATGCCTCTGGTGCCTTGATCATTTCTACCGATTCTAAATTCTCTGATTTAAAAATTTCTAACAACCTATCTTCCTCTTCGGCCTTATAAAAAACACCATTGAAATGATTTAACATTCTTTCAATTAATAGCTGATCTAT
>JAYZHS010000034.1:0-11655 GCA_036166315.1 Fidelibacterota bacterium | reverse complement strand
CACGTTGCCCAAGCCAGATTTACAAGAAGCAAAGAATCAAATTCATGCTCTTACAGATTGTATTGATAAAAACTTAGTATTGTCTTGTCATGATATTGCTGATGGTGGAGTTGCGGTAGCTTTAGCTGAAATGACTTTTAAAAATAAAATTGGGTGCAATGTTTCTATTGAAAGTAATCTAAAAACTGATGAAATATTATTTTCGGAAACCGGGGGATTCATTTTAGAAGTTGGGGATGAAAATATAAATGAAATTGTTCGTTGTTTTTCTGATTACGGTATAGAAGTTTTTATGATTGGGAAAACGGTTAAATCCAATATCATAATTAATGATGAAATAAATATCTCTATAGAACAAAGCTATGATGCTTGGAAGAATGGACTAATAAATAAACTATAAAATGAAAAAAATAAACTATAAATCTGCTGGAGTTGATATCGATGCTGGAAATAAAGCTGTAGATAAAATAAAAGATAAAGTGCAATCAACATTTACGGGCAACGTGCTTACCGGAATAGGTGGTTTTGGATCATTATATAGACTTAATGATATCATTTCACAATATAAAGATCCTATAATGGTTCAAAGCATTGATGGGGTAGGAACAAAAACCATCGTAGCTAGAAAAATGAAAAAATATAATACGATAGGTATCGATTTATTGAGTGCAGCAGCAAATGATATTTTAGTTATGGGAGCAAGGCCGTTGACTTTCCTTGATTATATCGCGAACGATAAGTTGAAACCTGATGTCATTGATGAAATAGTTACGGGCATGGTTTCAGCTTGCAAAGAAACAGGTGTTTCACTTGTAGGTGGTGAAACTGCTGAAATGCCAGATACCTACTTACCTGGTGAGCATGACCTCGTTGGAGTTATTACAGGAATAGTAGATAGAGAAAAAATAATTGACGGTAATAAAATAAATTTGGGAGACATCATTCTTGGCTTGCCATCAAATGGTTTACATACAAATGGCTATTCTTTTGCCAGAAAATTATTTTTTGAGATTGGGGGGTATACTGTCAAAGACGTTATACCTGATTTGGGACAATCTGTTGGTGATGCTTTGCTAGAGCCACATATAAATTATACCAATCATATTAGAAGATTGCTAGATCAAGAAATTGAAATTAAAGGTATTGCTCATATAACTGGTGGGGGTATAGTTGAAAATATTCCACGCATTCTCCCAGATAACCGTAGTGTCAATATTAATTTAGGCTCATGGCCTATATTGCCTATTTTTAAAACTATGCAATCAATTGGGTCTGTTGATGATTCTGAAATGTTTAGGGCTTTTAATATGGGTATTGGCATGGCATTAATTACTGATTCATCAAATATTGATAATATAAAAACAGCTTTAAAAGAATTAACCCCGGTTTTTGAAATAGGTAAGGTCGTTGAGGGTGATAAGGAAATAATAATTGCATAAAATAGGCATCATTCAATTCCCAGGCTCAAATACTGAAAGGGAAACATTTATGGCCTGTCAGCGTGTAGGTATGGAACCCGTTGAGGTGCTATGGAACAGTTCACAGAAAATATTATCGGATATGGTTGGGTATATTATTATAGGTGGATTTTCCTATGAAGATCGTTCACGCGCAGGAGTAATCGCCGCATTAGAACCAATAATGCAGCAAATTAAAATAGAATCCGAGAAAGGTAAACCGGTTCTTGGTATATGTAATGGAGCACAAATATTAGTAGAGAGTGGACTTGTGCCTGGATTACAAGATTATTCAATTGGAGTTGCATTAACCGATAACAAAAGAATTGTTGATGGGCAGGTGGTTGGTGTTGGCTATTACAACACCTGGACTAATCTTAAGTTATCGACAAATCCTAAACGCTGCGCTTTTACTAGACATTCAGATCCAAACATCTTAATGAATATTCCCCTTGCTCACGGCGAGGGCAGATTTGTTATGCCAAATGGCTTATTAGAACAATTAATCAAAAATGAACAGTTAGTTTATAAATATTCTAATGATTCTGGTGATATTATTGATGAATTTCCGACAAATCCCAATGGATCTGTGAATAATATTGCCGCTATTAGCAATAGCAGTGGAAACGTAATGGCGATGATGCCCCATCCAGAGCGAACTACAAACGGTGATGCAATATTTTCTTCAATGAAAGAATACATTGATGAAAATTATCCCACTATTAATCAACCGCTAAGTTTTTCAATAACTAATCATAAATCAAAAGAATTAAATATAGATGATAAATCGACCGAATGGATTATTGATTTAATCATTACAGACAATGAAGCAAAGTCTATTAATACAGCATTAAATCATCTTGGTTTTGATATAGAGGTTAATAGACAAATACATTGGGAAATAAATATAGATGGAGAACCAACTAATGTTTTAAATAAAATAATTGGTTCGGGAGAACTATTTAATTCAAATAAAGAATATATTGTAGATAAAAAAGAAAAATATGATGCCTCATTTTTAGTAAGACCTAATGAAGATATATATGGAAGAGCTAAATATGAATCCCTTACAAATCGATTTGATATAAAAGAAATTTCTTATATAAAGCGAGGAGTAATATGGAATATAAATTCCAAAAGCGGTAATTTAAATGATGAAATAAATTCAATTTTAACAACAAACATATTTTTTAACCCCCATTGCTATGAATACTATGAAATCAAAAAATAAATATACAGACTCCATCTCAAAATCAATTAACAATACATTAACCAATACTTCTCTTGGTTCTGGTCAAAAGAAAACCGGCAAGGTTAGAGACCAATATGACCTGGGAGATAAAATTGCCCTGATAACAACGGATAGACAAAGCGCATTTGATCGGGTTTTAGCATCTATACCTTTTAAAGGTCAAGTTCTAAATCTAACTAGCGCTTGGTGGTTTGATAAAACAAAAGATATAATCCCAAATCATGTGATTGATATTCCAGACCCTAATGTAACTCTTGCAAAAAAGTGTGATGTGTTTCCAATAGAATTTGTAATAAGAGGTTTTATAACGGGCAGTACAAGCACATCTCTTTGGACAGTATATAATAATGGTGATAGAGAATACTGCGGGAATGCTTTACCTGATGGTCTTAAAAAAAACCAGAGGCTTGATAAAAATATGATTACTCCAACCACAAAAGAAGAACACCACGATAGGCCCATATCGCCTGATGAAATTGTCAGTGAAAAATGGATGACTGAAGAAGATTGGAATTATTGTAGTCAAAAGGCAATGGAGTTATTTGAATTTGGTCAAAAAACAGCATTAAGCCATGGAATGATCCTTGTGGACACCAAATACGAAATGGGTAAAGATGCCGATGGGAATATTGTCCTTATTGATGAAATTCATACACCTGATTCAAGTAGGTATTGGATAGCGGAAAGCTATCAAGAAAGAATAGATAGTGGGCAAGAACCTCAAAACATTGATAAAGAGTTTTTGCGACTTTGGTTTGTGGATAATTGCGATCCATATAATGATGAAACTTTACCAGACGCGCCGGATGAGCTGGTTGTTGAGCTCTCCAGCCGATATATTTATCTATATGAAACTATAACTAGTAATGATTTTCCATTTCCAAATAATGATTTGCCGATCAATGAAAGGATTAATCACAATTTAAAGGATCTTTTATGAAAGCTATACTAATAATGGGCTCTACTTTCGATGAGCCACATGCAAAAAAAATAACGGATAAGCTTGATGAATATGGAATAGAATGGGAGCAGCATGCTGCATCAGCTCATAAACAGCCGCTAAAGGTTTTAGAAATATTAAACAATAATAAAGAAGAAAAAGATATAGTATATATTACAATCGCAGGTAGGTCTAATGCTTTATCGGGTTTTGTAGCTGCTAATTCTGAATTCCCAACAATAGGCTGCCCTCCGTTTTCAGATAAAGCTGATATGTTGGTAAATATTCATTCTACTTTACAAATGCCAAGCAGCACCCCCGTGCTAACAGTTATCGATCCAGGTAACTGTGCACTAGCTGTCAAGCGTATTTTTGGTGTTTGACTATAATTAATTACATAAGTTGAAAATGAACAATAGCATTTCACCGCTAGATGGTCGCTATTCTTCTGACATAGTAGATCTTATACCTTATTTTAGCGAGATGGCCTTGATGCGCTATCGATTAGAAATTGAAATCGAATATCTGATTAAGCTATCAAATGAAAGGGCGATAAAAGAACTTCAGCCTATTTCAAATAAGCAAAAGAAGGAATTACAAAAAATTTATTTGGGTTTTGATGTTAAAGATGCAAAAAGGATTAAAAAAATTGAAAAGACAACAAATCATGATGTAAAAGCAATTGAATATTTCATTCGTGAAAAAGTTAATAAATCTCTACACCCATGGATTCATTTTGCGCTAACATCAGAAGATATAAATAACTTATCCTATACATTGATGTGGAAAAATGCACTAGAAAAAGTGTTTAGCCCTATTTTAACATCGCTCAATGATGAAATAAAAAAATTAGCCATCAAATATGATGCAGCTTCAATGCTATCAATGACCCATGGCCAACCTGCTACACCAACGACATTTGGAAAGGAATTAGCAGTATTCTACAGCAGGCTTAATCGCCAAGCCAATCAGATAAATAAACACTTATTTCTTGGCAAATTCGGCGGTGCCACAGGAACCTGGTCCACACATCATACAACATACCCAAAAGTAAATTGGTTACAATTTGCAAAAAAATTCATTGCCTCTTTTGGACTTGAGCCCAATTTAATTACCACTCAAATTGAACCACATGATTCATTAGCAGAAAGCTATCACCAAATTATTCGTGTCAATTCAATATTGACTGATCTTTGCAGAGATTTTTGGTACTATATATCAAGGGGTATTCTTGAACAAAAAAAGGTTAAAGGCGAAGTTGGCTCTTCTGCTATGCCCCATAAAATAAATCCTATTCAATTTGAAAATGCTGAAGGAAATATGGGAATATCAAATGCACTTTTAAATCATCTCGCCACAAAGCTTCCTGTTTCTAGAATGCAAAGAGATCTCAGCGATTCAACAGTATTGAGAAATCAAGGTGTTGCTATGGGCCATAGCGTTTTAGCTATGAAAAATATTTTAAAAGGGCTTAAGAGAATTAGAATTAATCAACCCCAATTGAATGCTGAATTAAATAATCATTGGGAAGTTTTAGCCGAAGCCATTCAAACAATTTTACGCAAAAATAGCAATCAAGATGCCTATGAAAAATTAAAAGAACTAACAAGAGGTCATAATATTAATCAAAAATCACTGGCTTCTTTTATAATGGACCTTGATATTTCTCAAGCTGAAAAAAAGCGATTGCTTAAATTGACACCTCATGATTATACCGGACTTGCATCAAAAATTGTTAGGTTGAAATAGATGTGCGGGATTGTAGGTCTTTTTAATAAAAAAGGTGATGTTTGCGCAGATATTTATGATGCTTTGATTCAAGTACAGCATCGCGGTCAAGATGCTGCTGGGATAGCTACTTGGAATACAAAAAAAATGTTTACCTATAAAGAGCTGGGATTGGTTAGTGAAGTTTTTAAATCAAATGATCTACTTAATTTATCAGGGAATATTGGGATTGGTCATGTTCGCTATCCAACAGCAGGTTGTGATGATGTTAGTGAGTCACAGCCATTTTATACAGCGAACCCTGTTAGCATAACCCTTGCACACAATGGGACATTAACCAACAGCGCTGATATAAAATCAAAGTTGCTCAAAACTCATTTTTGCCAATTCAATACAAACTCCGATTCTGAAGTTTTATTAAATCTTTTTGCATTTGAACTATCTAAAACAAAT
This sequence comes from Fidelibacterota bacterium, assembly GCA_036166315.1. Taxonomy (GTDB): domain Bacteria; phylum Fidelibacterota; class Marinisomatia; order Marinisomatales; family TCS55; genus TMED108. Next base: position 5,825 of record JAYZHS010000034.1, on the reverse strand, counting down.
TTTAAAAAGTTGAGCAAATCTCATGTTTTTAAAGCTCTTGAGAATGTCTATAAATCTGTATCTGGTGGATTTGCTGTAATAATGATTGTTGCAGGTGTAGGAATCGTTGCCTTCAGGGATAAGCATGGCATTAGGCCAATTGTATTGGGCAAAAATAATCATAATTATATGTTAGCATCTGAAAGCAGTGCTCTCACTGCAATGGGGTTTAATTTTTTAAATGATATAGGACCTGGTGAGGCTATAATTATTAGTGAAGATGGAAAATTATCAAAAAAGAAATTTGTAAAAGACGTTAATCATAACCCGTGTTTATTTGAATTTGTTTATTTTTCTAGACCAGATTCCACAATTGATTCAATATCTGTTCATAAAGCACGATTAAGAATGGGAGATTATTTAGGTGATAGAATAATCAATCAATATAAATCGCTAAATATAGATGTAGTAATTCCTGTACCCGATACAAGCAGAACCTGCGCTATGCAAGTGGCCCATAAAGTTGGTGTAAAATACCGAGAAGGCTTTATGAAGAATAGATATATTGGAAGAACGTTTATTATGCCAGGACAGTCTACAAGAAAAAAATCGGTTGCCCAAAAATTGAATCCTATTGCTCTAGAGTTTAGAGGTAAAAATGTTTTATTGGTTGATGATTCGATCGTTCGTGGCCATACATCTAAAAAAATAATTCAAATGGTTAGAAAATGTGGAGCAAAGAAAGTATTCTTTGCATCTGCTTCTCCCCCTGTAAGATATCAAAATGTTTATGGAATAGATATGCCAGCTACAAAGGAGCTTATTGCACATAAAAAGTCAATTAAACAAATTAAACAATATATTGGTGCTGATGAGTTAATCTACCAAGATCTTGACGATTTGAAACGTTCAGCCCAAATTGGCAATCCTAATATTAAAAATTTTGAAGATTCTGTTTTTTCAGGAAACTACTGCACAGGAGATGTAACTGATCAATTTCTAAAAAATCTTGAAAAAAGTAGAATTGACTCAAAAAGAAAAGCCTAATTTTCTTGAAATGATAAACAATTTTTTAGTTATAGGATCAGGTGCAAGAGAGCATGCAATTGTAAATGCTTTGTATTCATCAAGGTTAGGCTCTAAAATTTATTGTATCGGTAATAGTTATAATCCTGGCATTATGAAATTATGCTTTGAATATGTAGTGGGTGATTATAATAGTTCATCTTTTGTCGTTAATTATGCTAATAAAAACAAAATCGATTATGCTATTATTGGACCAGAAAACCCATTAGAAGCTGGCGTTTCAGACGCACTTTGGGAGGCAAACATTAAGGTTGTTGGCCCTAAAAAAGAATTAGCAAAAATTGAAACCTCAAAAGCCTTTACTCGAAATCTGCAAGTTGATTATGGTATACCTGGAGGACCAAAATTTCAATCTTTTACAACATTAAATGGGGTAGCAGAATATTTTGAAGAACTAAATCATGAATTTGTAATTAAGTTTGATGGGCTTGCTGGAGGCAAGGGTGTAAAAGTATATGGAGAGCATATTGAAACCATACCTGATGCACTGGATTACTGTAAAAGCATAATTGATTCTGGAGGCAGTTTCTTAATTGAAGAAAAGTTTATTGGGGAAGAATTTTCTTTAATGAGTTTTTGTGATGGAAAAAACATTCAACATATGCCAATTGTTCAAGACCACAAAAGAGCCTATGAAAATGACTCAGGACCAAATACTGGAGGCATGGGAACCTACTCAGATTATAATCACTCATTGCCTTTTCTAAATGATACGGATATCGAAAGCGCTAAAAAAATTAACCTATTAACGATGGAAGCGTTAAAGAATAAAACTGGCATGGATTATATTGGTATACTCTATGGGGGATTCATGGCAGTAAAAAATGGCGTAAGGCTAATTGAGTATAACGCAAGATTTGGCGACCCCGAAGCAATGAATGTTTTATCCATATTAAAAACAGATTTTATTGATATATGCAAAAGAATGGTTTCAGCTAGCTTAGATAAAATAAAGATTGAATTTGAGAATAAAGCAACTGTTTGTAAATATTCTGTTCCCAATGGTTATCCGGATAACCCTGTAAAAAATCAAATTATAGATATATCAGATATAAAAGATAAAGATAAGCTTTTCTATGCATCAGTAAATATTGAAGGTGATAATCTTATTGAAACTGGTAGTAGAACATTGGCAGTCATATCTGTTGCAGAAACCATTGTTGATGCTGAAAGATCTGCTGAAGATAATATCAAAAGAGTTAAGGGCCCAGTTTTTCATAGATCAGATATAGGTACTAAAGAATTAGTTGATAGCAGAAAAAGCAATATGGATAAGATTCGATGTTAAGGTTGGGAATTCTTGGATCTACCAACGGAACAGATATGCAGGCCATAATTGATGCAATCGGTCAGGGAAAATTAAACGCTAAAATCAAACTTGTTATATCAAATAAGCAAGAAGCTTATATACTTAAAAGGGCTCAAAAAAATAATATTCCAAATAAATACATATCTGACAAAAATTTAGATCGACATAAATTTGGTGCCCTTATAACAAAAAATTTTACAGAACTAAATGTAGATATTATTTTATTAATTGGGTTTATGAAAATTCTCTCAGATAGTTTTTGTCTTAAATGGAAAGATAAGATTTTAAATGTACACCCTTCCCTGCTTCCTAAATATGCTGGCGGTATGAATAATGGTGTTCATGAGCAGGTATTAAAAAATAAGGAAGATGAAACTGGATGCACTATACACTATGTTACAGAAGAAGTAGATAGTGGCCCTATATTAATTCAAAAAAAATGTTCTGTTTTAAGTAATGATAGTGTTGAAACATTAAAGAAGAGGGTGCAACAACTAGAAGGAGAAGCTTTTATTGAAGCTTTAAATTTTATTGAGAAAAAAAACCATGCTTAATGATCTAAAACTAAACAAAGATCCAATAAAAATTAAAAGAGCGCTTATTTCAGTTTATGATAAAACAAATATTATAAATTTAGCTAAAAAGCTAAATAGCGCTGGTGTTGAGATAATTTCTACTGGAGGAACATCTGAATCGCTAATGAAATCAAATATTCCAGTCACTGAATTAGATAACTTTACAGGATTTCCAGAAATTTTAGATGGAAGAGTTAAAACACTAAATCCGTTAGTAGCCGGTGGGGTTTTAGCCTTACGTGATGTACATCACACGGAGGCTAAAGAGCATAAGATCAAATTTATTGATCTTGTTATTTGCAATCTATATCCTTTTGCAAAAACGATTTCTCAGGATGATTGTACTCTATCACAAGCCCTTGAAAACATTGATATAGGTGGGCCTACTATGATACGATCGGCTGCCAAAAATCTTGGTTGGGTTTGTGTAATTGTAGATCCAAACGACTATACGGACTTGGTGGATTGTATTGATAATAATAGTGAGGTTTCATATGACTTTAGATTGGCAATGGCTTGCAAAGCCTTTGCAACAACGTCTCAATATGAAACCATGATAAATAACTATTTAAATACTGAAACGTTTCCTGATCAAATGGATTTAACATATAAAAAATATTCTGATCTTCGATATGGAGAAAATCCTCAGCAAAAAGCTTCCGTTTATAAAAATGAACAGGTTTCTACTGGTATACTTAATTCTACTATTCATCAAGGAAAAGAATTATCATACAATAATATTATGGATGCTGATGCTGCTGTTTCCTGTGTTGTTGAGTTTGACAAACCTGCATGTACAATCATCAAACATGCAAATCCATGCGGCGTAGCAATATCTGAAAATATCAATGATGCCTTCAATAAGGCACTTGCAGCAGATCGGCTATCATCGTTTGGCGGGGTTATAGTGCTAAATCGAGAATGCACTGAAGAAATAGCATTGGAGCTAAGTGATTTTTTTATTGAAATAATTATTGCTCCAACATTTTCATCAAAAGCACTAGATCTTTTCTCAAATAAAAAAAATCTTCGAGTTATAGAAATAAACAATCTCAAACAATTTAAAGAAAATATAACTCTACGCAATATTCACGGTGGATTATTAGTTCAAGAGGAAGATAATCATATTTTATCCTTAGATCAATTAAAGGTTGTCACTAATGAAGGGATTGAGACCAATGCATATGAATCTATTCTGTTTGGTTGGTCCGTTTTAAAATATGTGAAATCAAACGCTATACTAATTGTTAAGGATTGCGCTACAATTGGTGTAGGCGCTGGTCAAGTAAGTCGAATTGACTCTGTTGACATTGCTATTACAAAATCTAAAAACAATATAGATGGATCGATCTTACTTTCTGATGCTTTTTTCCCATTTAGAGATAGTATAGAGAAAATTGCAAATACTGGAATAAAAACCATTATTCAGCCAGGTGGCTCTATTCGTGATCAGGATGTTATCGATGCATGCAATAAGTATTCACTAGCAATGGCATTTACTGGCGCACGCTGTTTTAAGCATTAATATTGTGGAACTGTAGGATCCACCTCCTGTGACCATGACCTAATCCCCCCAGTAAAATTGACAGCTCGATATCCTTCTTTATTAAGATAGCTACACACTTTTGCAGACCTAAATCCTCCATGGCACATTACTACAATTAATTTCTTTCTGTCTAATTCTTCAAGTCGTTGTTGAATTTCACCCATAGGAATATGTTGATGAGGATCTATTTTAGCTATCTTTAATTCCTCATCTTCACGTACATCTAACAAAATAAAATCGGTTTTATTTTGTTTTATTTCGTGCAATTCATGTGCATTAATAGTATCCATAATTTCTCCAATCAAAATCTTCGATATTTAAATAGCTCATGTTAAATTTACTATTCTTATATAAGATATTATAAATGGTTTTAATTATTTCCATAACGGCTTTTTTGCTTGTCACTATACTATTTGTTCTTGATACCGCAAAAGACCAATCTACAACTAGTGAAATATCTAGTTTTCTTTCCCCTTTTCAGGCTGAAACTTTTGTCAGTCATAACTATGCCGCCTCAACAGAGTCTGTTTGGAATGCCATATCTAATCTTTCTAGTTATAATTATTGGTTTCCAGGGATAGGTAGAATTCTCCCTGTTGTAAAAACAGATAGATATGTACATCGATATTCTTTCGATCAATTTAATTTTGCGCCGGGATCATTATTGCAAATCAGACCTAAAGGACCATTTCCTTCTGGGAAAGCAACTATAGCATCTGTTGAACCCAACAAGAAGCTAGAATTAATTATGCAATTCAATCCTTTTTTAAAAGAATATATATCTTTTAATCTCGAATCACATTCAGAAGGAACAACATTATCATGTACCAGAAAAAGCTACGGTCCTTTTTCCTTTATGAGCGTATGGGGATTTGATAGTAGTAAATCAAAGATCTTAGATAATCTTGGCTATTTAATTCCACAAGAAGATTTTACATCATCAAAAGATAAATCTAAAGAAGGATCGCAAGAGGATGGAGATACATCTGATAGTTTATTTTCAGATAGAAACCAAATGGCAGCCTATTTAGTTAATAAAACTCTTGATGGTGATAGTGAAATAATTAAAGCAACAAAAGATGTTTATGCCAGAGGCAAAGCTAAAGCATTGCTAATTAAAATCAATAAAGGGACAGCAGAACGACCGGCTATGCCTGAAGCTGGGGCAACGGCAACTGCTCCAACTACTGCATCAACAAAAGCGACTTCTGCGCCATCGCAAGCCCCTGAGGATATTATAGCTACAGTGGTTAATCAGGCATTAGATGGAGATGATGTTCCATTAAACGCACTTGACGATAAAGTACTAAGAGCAAAATCTAAATCATTG
>JAYZHS010000033.1:0-2837 GCA_036166315.1 Fidelibacterota bacterium | reverse complement strand
CAGCAATAATTTGCATGGCCCCGTGATTGTACCAAATAGGCCATACGGAACCTAGGTGCCCAATTAAGCTGTCATCGATGATTCCAGAAGCGATTGCTGCAAGGCTTGAAACAAGACCAGCAAACATAGTCCACCAACTAGCGCTAGATATATCCTGGCGCTTGGTGAAATAAAATAAATAATCAAACGCAACAGATGTAGAAATGAGCGCTATTGGAAAATGAATAACTAATGGGTGCCAATCACTTATCATGTTGATTTAGTTTAATTCCTGAGTATACACTGATAAACCACATTAGCCATAAAAATAAATTCAAGTAAACAAAAGGTGACGAGGGAATAAAAATATATAATATAACGCCAATTCCAATAAGGCCGATAAAATAAGTTGATTGGATAATTAAACGTGAAATCTGAGTTCCCAGTCTTGTAACATAGGTATAGCCAATAGTTAATAAGCCAATTAAGCTTACCCACCAACCAAAAAACCTGTAGAGCAATGTAAGGTATGCCGGTAAATTCCTGTTTATATCGTGTGAAAACAAATCTTCGTATGTTTCATCTAGAAGTAAAATATTTGCAGGTTCATCAAATAGCCATGGCTGTGGAGAAAGAAGCCACAAAAACCCAGCGGCAAATGCGCTAAAACCAATTATAAAAAAAGGCATCATTGTGTAGTTATGTAATGTTTTTGGGTTCGACATTTTTATTGCTCAAACGAATCTAAATAATTTTCTTTTATAAAGCTCTTTAAAGTTTGTTCTGATTTTTTAAGTTTTTTTTGAATTTGTAATGTTTCGGGACCATTATTGATAATATTTTTTAGGTCAATTTCTAATAAAGGCCGCTCATTTTTTATATTGTAAAATTTAGATCTTTCATCTAGACCATCTAAGGCTAGCTGAGCAAGAAACTCTAGCCAATATCCAATACTTTTCTGTTTTGGCCCAACATTTGAGAAGGATAAATCAAAGGCACATTTTGATAAATCATCCCGATCTTTTTCGGACCATGAAGTCACCTCATCTAATAATGTATCTCGCGTTTTTTTACTGGTTAATAAGCCCACCAAAAAAGCTGCAGGTATTATATCTTTCCCCTTTTGTTGACGATCAGCTCCCCTGACCTCGAGGACTGTCTTAAATCTTACATGAGTAAATATTTGTCTAAATGCTGAATAGATAAGTTTGGGATTATTTTCTGTAGCGATCATGGAGCCCAAATCCCCATCGAACGCATTAAATTCACCATCTGGATTTTCTATAAAAATACATTCTCTTGATTGAAGCCATTTTGCATAGTCGTTAATTATATTTTTTGGATTTCGGATACCATGTTCAAAGAGTGTTCCACAGCGAGAGCTGTCCGTATCATTCCAAATTTTCCACCTAAGGTTTTGTGTGCCTACTGTCTCTCCTTGAATAAATGGTGCATTTGAGAAAAGAATGCTTACAAGAGGCTGAATTGCATCCGCGACATATGCCATTTCATTTGCATCCTCCTTGCTGGTATAATCAATATTTACTTGAATACTTGCGGTATTACGCATCATCCAAGGTCCCAGCTTTCCTGTATTCTTAAACAGATTATGCATTAGCTGATATTTATTTGAATTGATTAATACAATATCCAAGGGGTTTGATATAGGCTCTACAGAAAAATATCCAATATCTATAGCATTATTCGCACAAAGCTCTTTTTGAGCAAGCACATTTTTAGAGTATTCATTTAAAATATCCCACAAACTTATGCTTGGGCTAGAAGCCCATTCTAACTGCCCACCTGGTTCCAGAGAATATGAATGCGTATCTTGATTAGCTTGAGCAATTTTATTTATATCAGATAATAAATCTATTGCTGAATATTTATTATTATTTTCAAGAGCTAGCCTATTTAAATCACCTTTTTCATAGTAGAAGCTTTCAATTTCAACACCAATTTTTCTGTGTTGTTCTTCAACAATTCCTGACAAAATCATTGATTTAATTTGTTCAGATAAATTCATCTAGATTTTTTTGAAATACTTTCCTTTGTTGAGCATCCTTTTTATAGAATATTCATTATTATGCTTTAATACTTCATTTTGTTTTATCCAGGCGACATCTTTGGATTCTTTGCTTACTATAATTTCTTCAGCCCCTTTTTTTGCTTCAAGCAAATAGCGAACATCAAAATGGAAGTGGCTAGGGACATTATTATATTCTGGAATAGTATGTATATCTATATCAAATATTTTATCACTTACAATTTTAAAATTATTTAAACCGGATTCCTCGATAGCCTCATTCGTAGCAACATCAAGCAGATTTTCATTGCCATCTGCATGGCCTCCGAGTTGAAGCCATTTATTTAATTGATAATGGTGAGTCATTAATACCCAATTATTTGTTTCATCTACAACCCACGCAGATCCAGTAAAATGACCGTATAAATTCGACCGACTAAAACAATCGATTTGATTATCTAAAAATTCAAAAACCTGTGCAATAATTTCTTCTTCTTCAGGGTAATTGAAAAAATATTGCTGTATTTTGTCTCGAAGCAATGAAATAGACATTATAAAATATACAATATTTTATAATTAATTTGATTTGGTGAAAATTTTTTTTGGATAAAAAAACCCCTCACTATATTGAAAATAGTAAGGGGTTTATTAATTAAAGCAGCATCAGTATCTCTTATTCTACAGTGTCTCCTCCTAATAAATCCTCTAGCTTAAATGCGCCATCTTTTTCCATTTGTTTAGCAGCTGACACAACAGATTTTCTAGCATTATCAACGTCGCGCTTTGGTACGGCACCTTCAACAGGCTCAAACATTGCCTGTTTCTTTTTTGG
>JAYZHS010000032.1:0-4406 GCA_036166315.1 Fidelibacterota bacterium | reverse complement strand
CTCTATGAAAGTTCTCGTAACCGACCCCATTGCTAAATCGGGAATATCTATTCTAGAGGAAGCGAATATTAATGTTGTACAGCTTAACGATGCATCGGTTGATGATAAATTAAATGCTTGCGTCGATGTTGAAGGATGGATTGTTAGGAGCGGTACATCTATAGATCAAAAAGCTATAAAAGCTGCAAAAAGACTGCGTGCAATTGGCCGGGCTGGCGTAGGGGTAGATAATATTGATATTTCTGCTGCAACCAGAGGAGGAATAGTTGTGATGAATACCCCAGATGTAAATACTACATCTGCAGCTGAACATACTATAGCGATGATGCTTGCTTTATCTAGAAATATTTCTATTGGGGATCTTGAAATAAAACAAAAAAAATGGAGCAGACACCTACTTGTTGGCTCTGAAATAAAGAACAAGACCCTTGGGATTGTTGGATTAGGAAAAATTGGCAAAGAGGTGATGAAGAGGTGTCTACCATTTGGAATGAATGTAATTGGATTTGACCCGTTTGTTAACCAAGAAATGTTTAATCAAAAAGAAATTAAAATTGTAGAGCTAGATGAATTAACAAGGAATGCCGATTTTATAACGATTCATGTTCCCCTAAATGATAAGACCAGAGATCTGTTTAATTTTAATCGATTGAAATCAATGAAAAAAACGGCTAGAATAATCAATGTTTCTAGGGGAGGAATCATTAACGAACAAGACCTTGCAAAAGCACTAACAAATAAAGAAATTGCAGGGGCTGCGATAGATGTATTTGCGCAAGAACCTGTCGAAAAAGATAATCCCCTTATTGATGCACCTAATATTCTTTTAACGCCGCATTTGGGAGCTTCTACAAAAGAGGCTAAAGAAGGCGTGAGTATTTCTATTTGTGAGCAGTTAAGGGATTATTTACTTGAGGAAAAACTCAGCAATGCTATAAATATGCCAATTTCAGATTTATCTACTATGAAGGAGATCCAGTCAAGCTTAGATCTTGCAGAAACAATGGGGCGATTACAAGATCAGCTAAACCCTGAAGCTATCAAAAAAATTCAAGTTGAATGTTCGGGTTCATTAGAAGACTCAAAAACTGTAGCATTAGCTTTTCTCAAAGGTTTTTTGGGTAGAAGAATTCCAGAAAGAATAAACTATATAAATTCTGAAGCGCTTGCTATTGATCTTGGTATCAAAATTGAACATAGCTATACAAATGATAGTGGTTCATATACCAATTTGATCAGAACCCGTGTTTCAGGGATGTCTAAACCTTCTAGAATTGCAGGATCTATTTTTGGTCAAAATGAACCAAGGTTAGTCAATATTCTTGGATTTGATATTGATGTCAAGCCGTATGGATATATGTTATTTGCAAAAAATAAAGATATTCCCGGTGTTATTGGCAAAGTTGGCACTGCTCTTGGAGATTTTAATGTAAATATTGGAGGATTTATTCTTAGTCGGGCTGAAAAAGGTCAAGCTTTCTCAGTGATTAGAGTTGATAATATGATTTCAGATGAAAATTTATCTGAGCTACGCAAGATACCAGAAATTATATCTTTAAAACAGCTTTCCTGTGATGAATATTCCAGTTGATAATAAAATTCGGATTGCTGGTGGGGGAATTGCGGGTCTATCCACTGCAATTTATCTTCAATCAAAAAATCATCCAACTGTAGTCTATGAGAAGGAATTAAAGATAGGTGAAAGTCGTCATGGCGATTTTGAAGGAATAGAAAATTGGATATTCAATAATCATATATATTCTTCATTTAAAAATATTGGCTTTGATTTCAATAAAATTGAGTCTACACCAGTAAATAGTTTTTATGTACATACCGCACATCAAAAACCTTTATGTGTTAAAAGTAAAATCCCATTTTTCTTTTTAGTAAGTCGCGGATGCAAATCAAGCGATTTAGACCATCAACTATTTTTGCAATGTAAAAAAGCTGGAGTTGAATTTAGGTTTGGATCAAAAGCTCCTAGCAATTGTGATGTGATTGCGACTGGAACAAGAAAAGCATCAGCGTATATTCAAGGAATTAATTTTAATACTGATTTAAAGAACCAGGTTCATTTATTGCTTGGAAAAAAGTTCGCACCTAAGGGTTACGCATATCTTATTATTCAAAATGGACATGGAACGATTGCTTCAGCTTTTAAAAAAACAAAAAATACCCAAGAAGGATTTCTTGAAAATTGTAGAGAATATTTTAAAACAAAAAATATTAATTTTTTTGAAGCCAAAAAATTTAGCAGTCGAGGTAGTTTTATGCTCCCCTTTGGACAAATGAATCTACCTATACTAGTTGGTGAGGCTGGCGGTTTTCAAGACTATCTTTTTGGATTTGGAATGAGAATGTCTATGCTGTCAGGATTAGTTGCAGCAATGCGACTAAATAATGAACATTTAAAAGCAAAAAAATTATTTAAAATTATAAATAGAAAAAGAAAACTTTCATTTGTGAATCGAATTCTTTATGAAAAATTGAATGACAAACAAATGTTTTTTTTAGCTGAAAAATTTTCTAATTCATCAGAACCGCTATCCATTCTTTCAGAGTCCTATAAATGGAGATTAAAAACAGTTTTTAGATGGTTAAATTATAAAAATCGATATGAAGTACGTCATACTTAGAAGTATTCAAATTCTTTCATTGTTGATTGTTTTATCAGGTCTAGTGAAAGGAATTGGAGAGAAAAATGTATCTTTAGAAATTAATGCTTTAATTATTGGATCAGGCTTATTTTATTTAGCAAATTTGTTGCTGAAGAAGAATTAATAATCGAAATTAGGAATTATAAATAGAGTTAATTATGTCAAAGATATGGGATGATCTAAAATCAAACATGAAAGATTGGAGCAATGCAGCTGTTGAAAAAGCTGAAGAAGTTAGCAAAGTTGCTGTTGCTAAAACTGAAGAATTAACAAAGATAAGTAAAATAAAGTTAGTGATTCATCAATTACAGCGTGAAAAAAATAAAGAAATTTCTGCCCTAGGAAAGTTGGTATACAATCACTCCAAAGAAGCTAATATGTCAAACTTTACTGGAAATTCAGAATTTTTCTCCCATGTTGAGAAAATTGATAGCTTAAATGTGCAAATAATTGAAAAAGAAAATGAAATTAAAAAAATCAAAACAGAAACAATGGATGATTCTGAAATTTCAGAATCAATTGTAGATGCTAACAGTGAAGAATTGGATTCTGTTATAGATGTAGATGAGCCTTTAGATAAAGCTGATGGAAAATAATTTTATTTTTTTGAGTATTTAGGTGTTTTTTGTAATATCCACCTCTGTCTTTTGAAAAAATATGTTTCAAAGAAAAAATAACACAAACAAATATCATAATTATATTATCGTATCTGAAAAAGATAGCGGTGTTCGTAATTATCACTTTACTAAAAAGTTTGCATTGATAGTTATTGGTATATCAGTATTATCAATTTCTACAATTTTATTTTTTACTGCAAATGCTTTAACGGGTATTTTATATAAAACTAAAATGAACAATCTGAGGTCGAGCTATGAGCATTTATCAGAAACCCTAGTATCTTTGCAGTCTCAGCTTGACAATGTATCAGGTGAAGTAGGAACAATAGAAAAGAAAGATGAAGCTATAAGGACTTATGCTGGCTTACCGCAGATAGATAAGGATGTAAGAAAATTAGGCGTAGGTGGTACCGATTTTAAAATAAATACAATCGATGATATTCCAAATGACATAACGAGTAGAATTACAGAGATTGAAATGAATGTAAATGCTCTTTCAAGAAAAGTTAAGTTAGAATTAAATAGCTATAACAATTTGTATGAAGTTGTTCGTAATCACTCAGATAATTTAAAATTTGTGCCTTCAATTAGACCTGTTCAGACGGGATATTTGGGTTCAGGTTTTGGCTATAGAGAAGATCCATTCAATGGAAATACCAGGTTTCACTATGGACAAGACATTGCTGTAAATAGTGGAACAAAAGTATATGCACCTGCTGATGGAAAAATACGATTTGCTGGAAATCAGGGTGGCTATGGAAAAGTAGTTAAAATTGATCATTCGAATGGTTATAGAACTTTATTTGCTCATCTCTCAAAGATAAATGTCAAACCAGGAGCGAAAGTAAAAAGAGGAGATTTAATTGCTTTAAGTGGTAATACCGGGAGAACTGCTGGCCCTCATCTGCATTACGAAGTTCATCATTATGGAGCACCTCAGAATCCATTAGATTATTTTTTCTCAGGCTATCTCAAGTAAGCCTTTTTCCTCTAGTTTTCTTTTCATAATTTTCATCTAATTTATGCAGAAATCATATTTTATAGAAACATATGGATGTCAAATGAATGTGGCAGATTCCGAGCTAGTTTCATCAATGCTAATTGGTGCTGGCTATATTGAAACAAAAAATAT
>JAYZHS010000031.1:0-5382 GCA_036166315.1 Fidelibacterota bacterium | reverse complement strand
CCGCTCGTAAAAAATAGGTATTATTTACGCCAGGTATTACAACGGGATATTGGAAGGACATAAATATTCCTTCAAGGGCGCGTTCTTCAGGGGACATTTCATGAATATTTTTTTTGTTAAATTCAATTTCACCAGAAAAAATCTCATAATTATCTCTACCTGTAATAATATTTGCAAGTGTACTTTTTCCAGAACCATTCCTTCCCATAATTGCATGCAGTTCTCCCGGGTTTATGGTAAGGTTTAATCCTTTTAAAATTGTTTTACCATTAACACCTGCGTGTAGATTTTTTATTGATAGCATTTTTAAATAATCACTCTATATAGGTATTAACCAACTGCGCCTTCAAGGCTGACTTCCATTAGTTTTTGTGCTTCAACTGCAAATTCCATTGGCAGTTCATTAAATACATCTTTGCAAAATCCATTTACAATCATTGATACGGCATCTTCTGTTGAGACGCCTCTTTGGTTGCAATAAAATAGTTGATCTTCCCCAATGCGTGAAGTAGAAGCTTCATGCTCCATCTGAGCAGAAGGATTTCTTACGTCAATATAAGGGAAAGTGTGCGCCTCACATTCATTGCCAATCAATATTGAATCACATTGAGAATAATTTCTAGCATTATCGGCGCCTTTCATAATTTTAACACCACCCCGGTACGTGTTTTGACCTTTTCCAGCTGAAATGCCCTTAGAAATAATGGTACTCTTAGTATTTTTCCCAATGTGGATCATTTTGGTCCCTGTATCAGCTTGTTGAAAATTATTTGAAAGGGCAACAGAATAAAATTCGCCTACGGAATTATCGCCTTTCAATATACAGCTTGGATACTTCCAGGTTAATGCTGAACCGGTTTCGACCTGTGTCCATGATATCTTTGAATTGTCACCAATACAATTGCCACGCTTTGTAACAAAATTATATATTCCACCTTTACCCGTTTTAGGGTCCCCTGGGTACCAATTCTGAACAGTTGAATATTTTATCTCAGCATTGTTATGCGTTACAAGCTCAACAACGGCAGCATGTAATTGATTCTCATCTCTCATGGGAGCCGTACATCCCTCCAAGTAGCTTACATGGCTATCCTCTTCAGCAATAATTAAGGTACGTTCAAATTGTCCAGTCTTTGCTGCATTGATCCTAAAATAAGTTGACAGTTCCATTGGGCATCGCACACCTTTTGGAATATATACAAAACTACCATCGCTGAAGACGGCTGAATTGAGCGCTGCAAAATAATTATCAGTAATTGGCACGACGCTTCCAAGGTATTTTTTTACAATATCAGGATGATTATGAACAGCTTCAGAAAACGAACAAAAAATTACCCCATGCTTTTCAAGCTCTTCTTTAAAAGTTGTCGTTACAGAAACACTATCAAAAACCGCATCGACTGCAACGTTTGATAGCATTTTTTGCTCTTCCAAAGGTATGCCTAGTTTATTATAGGTCTTAAGTAGTTCCGGGTCGACTTCGTCTAAGCTCTTCAATTTTTTTTGTTTTTTTGGAGCGGAGTAATACGAAATTGACTGAAAATCTATTTTTGAATAATTTAGCTTAGACCAATCTGGTTCTTCCATTTTTAACCATCTATGGTATGCTTTTAATCTCCAATCTAATAACCAGTCCGGCTCATTTTTTTTTGATGAAATAAATTTTATCACATCATCACTTAATCCGGGAGCAATGGTATCTTGATCAATATCGGTAACAAAGCCATATTCATATTCCTGCTTGATGGCAGAATCAATTATTTGCTGATTTTTACTCATTCGTATACTAGGCTGAGAAAGAAGTTCCGCAACCACAGGTCCTTTCAGCGTTTGGGTTCTTTATTTGAAAGCCACCGTTCAAAATATCATTTGAGAAATCAATCTCAATTCCTTTGAGGTATAGATAGCTTTTCAAATCACAAAAAATTTTTAATCCTTGGCTTTCAAAAACTTTATCGAATTCTTTCTGTTCTTTTTCAAAAGACATGTTATAGTTCAGTCCAGAGCATCCCCCAGTGGTAACTTCCATGCGTAGACCGAATCCCTTTTTACCTTCTGCTTCCATTACTGCATTTAAACGTTCTGCAGCTTTTTTAGACATGATTATTCCTGAATCAAAAACTTCTTTTATCTCGGCTTTTTTATTCATTATTCCCACTCCTCATTAATGGTTATATGATCATGGTTTTCTGGTTTAGTTATTCCAAGGCCAAGTTTTTTCTTAGCCTCTTCAGTGATCATTTCAGGATTCCATGGTGGATCAAAGGTTACTTCGACAAAGGCCTGATTGACTTCAGTTAATGCTTCTAATTTATTTCTAATATCTTGGGCAATTTGATCACCCATTGTGCATCCTGGTGTCGTTAATGACATTACAATATTGATATCTGACTTTGTTTCATCGTATGCTTCTTGAATCTGGATATTGTAAATAAGCCCTAGGTTCCATAGGTCAACTGGCAACTCAGGATCATAGCATTGCTTTAAAATTTCAATAACTTTAGCTTCTTTTATTTGACTCATTATTGGGTAATCTCCTGCAGGGAAGTATTAGAAAACATATCCCTCATATTTTGATTAATTCTCTGAATTGGGGTTAGAATATTACAAGACTTCATTTGTACACAATCGGAATTAGAATAACAGTCCATAAGACCAAGCGGACCTTCCAGTTTTTCAAAAAAATCTTTCAAGGAAATTTGATGAAGATCAGCTGAGATTTTATACCCCCCAGTTGGGCCTTGGATGGCCTTTACCACATTGTCTTTTGCCATTTGCTGAAGGATCTTAGCTAGAAGGTGTTGCGGAATTCCATATTGCTTAGCAATTACCTTAGCGCTAGTTACAGTACCTTTTGGGCTATGCTGCATATGGCGCAATGCTATTAGCGCATATTCGACTTTTCGTGTAATTTTTAACATAATAATGCTTTCGAAGCCTTGAAATTTACCACTTTAGAAAAGAGGCTACAAGCAATATATACGACAAAATTTATCGTATATAAATGGTTTTTAATTATCTAATGTATAAGGAATTACTATTTGGGGAAATGAACTTTCCAATGATTTTTGCATCGAAGTTTGATTTCAAATTAAATTGCTCAATGAAGTCATTTGCTTGTTCGGGGGGTAGCGCTATAAGTAATCCACCAGAGGTTTGGGCATCTGCGATCATCATTTGTTGAGCGCTAGATAATTGATCTGAAAAATCTGAAAATCTTGAAACGAACTTATAATTGCGTTCAGTGCCCATAGGGATGATTCCTTGGTGGGCTAAATCCGAAACTCCATTAAGAAAAGGAGTTTGATTGAATTCAATTTCACAAGATACACCGCTTGCCTTACACATTTCAGCTAGATGTCCTAATAGCCCAAACCCTGTAACATCTGTTGCAGCATGCACCTCAAATTGCTTCATTAATTGTGATGCATAGCGATTTAATGTTGTCATACACTCTACAGCTTCATTTTCAATTGTTTTTGAAACCAGATCTTTCTTTATTGCTGTTGATATAATTCCCGTGCCTAGAGGCTTCGTTAATATTAAAAGATCATTTGGTTGCGCTCCTGAATTCTTGACCAATGAGGATTCGCTAACTTCTCCAGTAACTACCAGTCCATATTTAGGTTCTTTGTCATCAATCGAATGTCCACCAAGAATTGAAATCCCTGCCTCTTCAGCTTTATCAGATCCGCCTTTTAATATTAGAGTTGCAACCTCATTAGGAATATCGCCTACTGGAAATGCAAAAATATTCAATGCAAAAGTAGGCTTCGCTCCCATAGCGTAAATATCCGATAATGAATTAGCTGCTGCTATTTGACCAAATTGGAATGGATCATCTACAATCGGTGTAAAAAAATCAACAGTTTGAACCAATAGCCTATCTTCACCTAAGCGTACAACGGCAGCGTCATCGCTATCGTTAAATCCTACAACAACATTTTTTGTGTTTGAGCTTTTAAAATTGCTCAGAACCTGAGCAAGGTCTTTCGGACCAATTTTACATGCTCATCCAGCGCCATGTGAAAATTGAGTTAATTTTATTTTATCTAGTTTTGACATTGGTAAAATTTAATATAAACCATGCACCTTTCTGAATACCTTAAAAATAAAAAAAACTACACAATAGATTGTTTTACCGATGATTAGATAATTAAATTCATTGCGAAATCAGTGGATAAAAAATCATTTTTTTATAACTTAAACTTAAATTACGAGCGTATACGTTATATGATCGAGATTAATCATCACATACTAATAAAATTTTTAAAGAAAGATTTATGAGTAAAACAACCCAAGAACTTCAAGAAGCTGTAATTAGATTTGCTGGAGACTCTGGAGATGGAATGCAGTTAACTGGGGGCAGGTTTACTGAGACCACTGCAGTATTTGGCAATGATCTTAGCACGCTCCCCGATTTTCCAGCAGAGATAAGAGCTCCAGCTGGATCACTAGCAGGAGTAAGTGCTTTTCAAATAAAGTTTAGCTCAAAAGATATTCATACGCCTGGCGATGCGCCAAATGTCTTAGTGGCGATGAATCCTGCAGCATTAAAAGTGCATCAGCAAGATGTCGCTCCTGGCGGAACGATCATTTGTAATACCAATGCTTTCACCCCAAAGAATTTGAAATTAGCTGGCTATGAATCCAATCCCTTAGAAGATAAAACGTTAGAGGATTACTATACGGTTTATTCAATTGAGATGGGCAAGATAGTTGCTACTGCCTGCGAAGATTTAAATATGCCATCTAAATCTGTTGAAAGAACAAAAAATTTCTTTGCTCTAGGACTTTTGTTTTGGATTTATGATAGACCAACCCAACCTACAAAAGATTGGTTGGCTGTCAAGTTTGCCAAAAAACCCGAACTAATTGAAGCTAATGTTCGAGCAATGGATGCGGGATATAATTATGGTGAAACCACAGAGATTTTCACCACTAGGTATACTGTAAATAAAGCTAATTTACCTGCTGGAAAATATAGAAATGTTGTAGGAAACTATGCGCTTTCTCTAGGGCTAGCCGCCGCTGCTGAAAAGTCAAAATTAGAACTTTTCTTAGGGAGCTACCCGATTACCCCTGCAAGCGATATACTTCATACCCTTTCTGCTTGGAAGCATTTAGGAATCAAGACTTTTCAAGCTGAAGATGAAATAGCAGGCGTCACTTCAGCCTTAGGCGCAGCATTTTCTGGTAGTCTTGCAATTACTACTACATCTGGACCAGGTATTGCTTTAAAAGGCGAAGCCCTTGGTCTAGCTGTAATTTCTGAATTACCTTTGGTTGTAATTAATGTTCAACGTGGTGGGCCTAGTACTGGACTACCAACCAAGACTGAACAATCAGATTTATTGCAGGCGCTTTATGGCCGAAACGGTG
>JAYZHS010000030.1:0-2536 GCA_036166315.1 Fidelibacterota bacterium | reverse complement strand
GGATCATAATAAAGCAAATCTTCCCATGCAGAGGCAGCCCTTCCCCATTCGCTTGCTTTAAAATACCCAAGACCCTGCTTAAAACGGACATTCTCATTTGCTGGATCGAGCCGTATTGCATCACTATAGGTTAACGCTGCATATAAATGCTTTCCTTGGCTAGAATATAAATCCCCAAGAGCAACATAGGACTCATGATGGGTAGGATCATTTTTAATTGACTCTTGATAGCTTGATTTAGCATTTTGCGTATCACCCATACCTTCAAATGCTTTACCTTTTAATAAAATAAATGAACCCTGCTTGGGAAACATATCCTGACCACTTTGAGCTAATCTTGCTGCGTATTCATAATTAAATTCATCTAGATTTTTTCTAATCTTGTTAATTTGCTGCGCAGGGCCAGCGGGGTCTTTCTCTGCTGATTTTGCTAAGATTCCATCTGAAAAAGAACGTTGTTCTTTTTTGCCAAAAAAGGTAGCCATGGCTTCAATCGTCGCTCTATGACTTGGCTGAATGTCAAGCGCTTCATCAAACGCATGGCGAGCTTTTGTCATTTGATCGAACCTTGCGTAGTATGCACCCAAATGGAAATGTGCATCAGCATTCAATGGATTTTGAGCGGCTAATTTTAAATAAATCTCTTTTGAATCGTCAAAGCGACCAACAGCTTCATAATTACGAGCAAGATCAACTTGCTTTCTAAAATCATTGGGTTCAGATCTGGCTGCGCTTTCAAGCTCGCTAGTTGAAGGAGTTCTTTGCAATTTAATTGTTTCGATCTTTTTATTTTGCCTATTTTCTAAAATACTTGTTGCGCGTGCGAGGTTGCGCGTGCTCATCTCAAACCCTTCGGCAATATTGTAAATATCATTGGCGTATTTAATTGGACTTATTGTAGGAATATCAGCAACTTTTGGCATTCTAGCTTTGGTAGTTTTGCGCGATGCTGTTGATTTACCTGATTTTTTTACTAAGCTAGTTAGTTGTTTCACTCGTTTTTGGTTTGATGATGAAGGATTCAGTCTCAGTGCTCTTTGGTAATCTTTTAATGCTCCTGCATAATCTTTTTTCTTAGCCTTCGCATTTCCCCTTTTCGCATACTGCGAAGCCTGAGCCACCTGCTTCTTTGATACTTTCTTGCTTGAACCTTTGCTACCAGCTTGTTTTTTTGCCAAAGATGTTAATTGTTGAACTTTCTTTTTATAGTTTGAACTCGGATTAAGTTGATATGCTTTTTTATAATCTGATAAAGCTCCTCTATAATCTTTCTTTTTTGCTTTCGCATTTCCCCGCTTAGCGTATTTAGAAGCTTGGGCAGGATTCTTCTTTTTTGATTGGGCTACCAGCATGGCAGGCGAAGTAATATTTGGGGTAATCCCTAAAAAGAGCAATGCCAAACATAGGCGGGTTGTCCATATATAAAATAAACGATTCATGGCTTGCTAATTTATGAACAGTTTATTTTAATTTTCTTTAGGTTTTTTACAACAAAGCTCGAGCTTTTCATAGGCCTTTATATCAGCTAATTTATTATTTACGTTATAACCTATAGAGGTTATTCTATTCTCAATGGTGCTTAAATCTACAATGCTTGCATTAAATATCACCTTGCCTGATTTATTTTTCAAATCAACTTGAACTTTCTTTACGCCCCTTAGTTCACGCAAATTTTCTTCTATGCTATATGAACACATTAGGCACTGAATAGAATCTAATTTTAATTCAGCCGTAGTCTTATCGGAGCTACAGCTGATAAAAATAAGACAGAATAAACTGGTGACGGTTTTTTTTATCAAGTGGTACCTTACGAAATTTTATCTAGGCCCTACTTTGGAAACTTTATACTGCAACCAAATGCTTTGGTTTCAGCTAAGTCAATCGACTTATCTTTTCCTACGGCTTTAATTGCATCCATTAAATAATATTTTTTCACTTTTTTTCTTTTTGCTGGATTATCATCAATCGCACCTCTGTAGACAAGCTTTCCATTTCCATCAAATAAATAAATATGTGGAGTATATTTTGCCCCGAATGCGCTTGCTAGCTTTGCACCCTCATCAAGAGCATATAAAAAATCGTGGCCATACTTTTTAGCAAACTTCTTCATATCCTTCATATCTTCTCCCCGATCCCGCTTGCCTGCGTTAGGATTCACAGCAATAAAACCTATTTTATTTTTCTGACTTGCTTTAGCCAGTTCATTGTACCTATCCTGCCATTTAATTACCCAAGGGCATGTATTGCATGTAAAATTAACAAGCAATCCATTTTCCATCTTTACGCTATTTAAGCTGACCTGCCTCCCGTTAATATCTTTCATTTTTATATCAGCCATGGGAATGCTTGATCCCAATGGAAGATCCTCTGCAGCTGAAAATGAAAATAATAGTGCTATCATTGAAATAGTTTTTATATAACGCATTCTTTCTCCTTAGTTAGTGCGATAAATTAGTTCAAATCTTTTTTTTGTCAAATCAACTCAATATAATTTTTAATATCCAATTTTAAGCAAATCATCCCACTTCGTTGTATA
>JAYZHS010000029.1:0-8045 GCA_036166315.1 Fidelibacterota bacterium | reverse complement strand
GCTACCTTTTGAATATTATGATCCACAATTAAGCCCTTTTGATTATGGTTGCAATGCCTTGACCGCTACCGATACACATGGTTGCAAGACCAATATTAGTATTCTGCTGCTCCATCACATTGATCAAAGTTGTTAAGATGCGAGCTCCCGAGCAGCCTAAAGGATGCCCAAGTGCGATCGCCCCCCCATTGAGATTAATTTTACTTTCATCCCAGCCGCCCTTTCGAATCACATACAGTGATTGCGCTGCAAAGGCCTCATTTAATTCAATCGTTTCAATGTCATCCATAGTAAGGTTTGCTTTTTTTAATGCTTTTTCAACCGCGGGAAGGGGTCCCATCCCCATCCGATCCCAGTGAACACCAGCGATCGCGCGCGATACAATCTCAGCTCTGGGTTTTAAATCGTTGTTATTGCAAAAAGATTCATTTGCCACTATTAATGCGGCAGCACCTACCGAAATAGGGCTACTGGTAGCAGCGGTCACCGTTCCATTTTCAAGAAAAGCAGGGGAGAGGCTTTTTATTTTTTCTACATCAGGTTCTCTTGGTCCATCATCCTTAGTCACGGTAGCTTCACCGTTAACATCAATTGAAACTAATTCTTGATCAAATTTTCCTTCTTCATAGGCTTTTAATGCCTTGCGATGCGAGTTCATCGCAAACTCTTCTTGGTCTTCTCTAGAAATATCTAGATCGTTTGCAAGGTTTTCAGCAGTTTCACCCATGCCAATATAAAATTCTTGCTCGGCAAGTTCTGGATGAAAGTCTGGCGCAAATCCACCCATGGGCACTGCGAACATATCTTCGACCCCAACAGCAATACCAGCATCAATATCCCCGCACTCCGCAGCGGTACTTATTTGATGCGCGGCATCCATTGATGAGCCGCAAAAACGGTTGATAACTTTACCTGTAGAGTCGATCGGCAGCCCTGCTAAAACACCAACTGATTTTCCAATGATATGACCTTGAGGACCTTCAGGGTAGGCGCATCCAACAACAACATCTTCAATCATTTCTGTTTTAATCGTTGGGTTGCGCTCCATTAATCCTTTTACCACTTGCGCAGCTAAATCATCCGGGCGAATCCCAATCATTTCACCATTTTTTAGTCCGATTGGCGAACGTAATGCATCTACAATAACTGATTTACTCATTTAAATCTCCTAATACGGGTATTTTTTTTGATCGAAAACGTACTCAGCAATATTGCGTTTGGATTGCACAACATTGTTAGCTAGACGCATTCTTTCTTCAAATTGTTTTATTTTTTTATTTACGTCAGCAGGAGCTGGGCCTTGATAAATCGCGTGTAGAATCGAATGCGTATTTGCTAAGATTCGATCTACCATCTCGGAAGTAAATGTTTTAGCTATATCGACTGTTGATGCGATAGGCTTATCTGAATCCATTATTTTTTTCACGCGAATTATTGTGCTCTCAGCGGTATAGATATCCGTAAAAATATCTGACAGCATTTCTACGATCTGATGCTCATTTTTTAAATCTTGCGCAAACTCTGAAAGGGCTTCATTGAAAAGATACAAACCGATCTTTTTTGCAGTCTCTACACTGTCGCACTCTTTGGCTAATAGATTATCATCTTGATCGACCTTTTGACTTAAAAAAGAATCTATTTCACGAATAGCTTCCCTATAAGGTAATTCTTCAGTGAGCGCCTTTTTCATTATAAACCCAGTAATGATTTGTCTGTTGATCTCATTGGTGCCTTCCCAAATCTGATTGATTCGATCATCCCTATAGGCAGGGGCTAAGGGATATTCTTCTAAAAAACCATACCCACCAAAAATTTGTAAACCCTGATCGATGACCCAATGGCTACAATCGCTTCCGAAGACTTTAACCATAGAAGTCTCAATTGCGTATTTACCCATTGCCTCACCCATATTTATATAGTAATTGGGCGCATCCTTATCAAGTAGGTCTATTTCATTTTGCAATAATCCAATGGTGCGGTAGATCATACTATCGGTAGCAAATGTAAGCACAGACATTTCGCCAATTTTTCTTTTCATCGCATCGAATTTTGATATACTAGTTCCAAACGCTTTGCGGTCTTGGGCATAGATCGATGCTTGGGTAATGACCTGTTTAGATCCACCTAAACATGAGCAGCCTAATTTAAATCTACCAATATTTAAACAGTTGAATGCAATGGTTGCGCCTTTGCCAACTTCATAAAGTAGATTCTCTACGGGCACCTTAGCATCTTGAAATAAAAGCTGCGCTGTAGAAGATCCTTTCATTCCTAATTTTTTCTCTTCAGGTCCAATCGAAAAGCCTTCCGTACCTTTTTCAATAATAAATGCACTGAATTTATCTCCACCTACCTGTGCAAATACAATAAAGACATCTGCCCAACCGCCATTGGTGATAAATACTTTTTCTCCATTGAGAAGGTAGTGCTTGCCATCATCTGATAAAGTAGCGCTCGTTTTGGCTTGGGTTGCATCGGAGCCCGATGAAGGCTCGGTAAGGCCATAGGCGCAAATGGACTCACCGGTAGCAATTTTAGGTAAATACTTTTGTTTTTGCTGATCGGTACCAAACCATACAATCGGAAGTGAGCCAATACCGGTTTGAACGGACCAGGTCACAGAAAAAGATGGGCTCTGAACCAGTGTTTCAGCAACAATAGCAGATGTGATCTTATCCAGCTCAATACCACCGTATTCTTCCGGAATATCAATACCAAGTAGACCGAGCTCACCTAGCTCTTTTAAAAGACTTAAGCTTAGATCGGGATTAAATTTTTCTATATCTTCTTTTTGCGATAATATTCGCTCTCTATCAAAATCCATCACCATATTAAATATATCTTGATGCTCGCTACTGAAATCTTCACGAGTAAATATGGATGTATCAGAAATAGAATCAAGAAGAAACTGACCCCCTGTTTTTATTTCTTTAGCTATTTTGTTCATTAATGTTCCCCATAAAGATTATAAAATTTAAACCTCCAATAATCTAAATAACATATGAATATTTTTTAATTAATTGTCCTAAAAAAAAATTGACACATAAGTGTAGATTGTATTATTATTGATAATGAGATTAAGTCTCAATATCTTAATCTTGTGTTTTCGAAGCGTGTATAACGAACAGCCTTTGAATTGAAATACTCCACGATAATTTCTACAAAGGCTGTTCATTGTTTAAGGAAAGATAATGGCTGAATTTATTATAATTTTCAGAGAAGTTTTAGAAGCTGGCTTAATTGTGGGTATACTATACACTTATCTAAAAAAAGTTGACCAGCAAAGTTCTATTGCAAGATTGTGGCAGGGTGTACTTGTTGCGATTGTACTAAGTATAATTGGATCATTCCTCTTTCAAATCTTAGCGGGGGGATTTGAAGGTCAGGCTGAAAAATTATTTGAAGGCGTTGTGATGATTGTAGCTGCAGTTGTTCTTGGTTCTATGATTGTGTGGATGGCGAAAAATAAAAACATTGCAGATGATCTTAAGACTCAAGCCAATGATGCCCTTTCCACTGCCAATGCCGGATGGGCTATATTTAGTTTAGCGTTCATTGCTGTATTTAGAGAGGGAATTGAAATTATTCTCTTTATGTATGGCCTTGCTGCAAAGCAAGGAGCTGTATCCTTTCTGTCTTCAGCGTTAGGAGCTGCATTAGCGTTAGGTGTAAGCTATGCAATCTTTATCCAAGGAAAAAAAGTTCCATTAAAAACATTTTTTAATGTTAGCTCTGCAATTCTGATATTTGTTGCTGCTGGAATGATGGCGTATGGAGTGCATGAGCTTGAGTCCGCTGGAGTGATACCAGACTATGGAAGGATATGGGATATTAATCCGCCAAAACTTGCGGATGGGACATACCCTCTCTTACATGATAAAGGATATATAGGTGGCCTTTTCAAAGGACTGTTCGGTTATAATGGGGATCCAAGTTTAGTTGAGCTTTTATCCTGGCTATTGACCGCTGGCGGCTTAGGATATATGTGGAGAAAAGTTTCATGAGATTTCTTTTTAATCTTTTAATTGTTTTGTCGCTTTCTGTAATGATCAGCTGCGAAGATGACCCGCTACTTGCACCTACTGAACCGAAAGAAGATAAAGGTAGTTATGCAAAATTATCTTTACCAGGTAGCGAACGAACCAACCAAAGAGATAATCCCAAGATATACTAGTCAGTTTTAAATGGGGAACAAAACATACCTTAGCTTTGCTATCCTAGCGCTATCAATCGTATTTACGAACGCTTCAGAAATTGAGACATCAATCAAAGGAAGCGTAGTGCGTCAAGGAAATAACGCTCCTCTAAGCGGAGCTAATGTTGTCCTAACCGATAAAGATGATTTTGAAACAGGAACCGCTACTGATGAAGGCGGAATGTTTTATTTCGAAAATATTCCAGCAGGAAAGTATACCATTACAATTAGCTTTATTGGGTTTCAAAACTACGAATCTGATTTAACTATTGAAGAAAATCGCTCTTATACAATTAATGCAGTTTTAGAGATCCAAGCAATCGTAATGGCAAAGCTTGAAATTATTTCTGATGCAAATGCACCGTATCAAAGTTTTCCCGGTGCGGCTACCGTCCTCGATGTTAAATCTCTTAATTTAATTGATCCGATTGGAACTCAAGAGGTGCTTGAATTGGTTCCTGGTGTTAATGGTTATGCCGATGATGGAATAGGAAATTCACGATTAAGCATTGGAATCCGTGGATTAAACCCCAGGAGAAGTTCGCGCATTTTAATTCTGGAAGATGGAATACCAATCCAGCCAGCCTTATACGTTTATCCGAATATGTATTATAACCCGCCTTCAGATAGAATCGATCGATTAGAGGTTATTAAGGGTAGTGCGGCTATTAAGTATGGTCCACAAACCATGGGCGGCGTTATCAATTACTTCACCAAAAGACCTCGCAATGATTTTGGAGGCAGATTCAAAGTTAAGGCAGGTGAAAACGGATTTGCGAGTTTCTTTTCTGAGGTGGGTGGATTTGGAAATAGCAAAGTAAAACCAGAAGTACAATTTTTATTGAAAAAAGGAGACGGGTTCAGAGAAAACAATAGCTTTGAGCAAATGAACGGAACCGTAAAGTTAAATTATAATAAATCTGCTGATGAGAACATTTATCTAAAAGCAAATTTGAATTACGAAAATTCAAATGCCACCTATACAGGGCTTACCCAGCATTCGTTTGACAATAATCCAAAATTCAATCCTAAAAAAGATGATAATTTTAAAGTATTTAGAACTGCAATTGATCTAATTAGCACAAAGCGCATTAACGCAAATCTTTCTAAATCGACTTCCGCATTCATTAGTTTTTTTGATCGTCGATGGTGGAGAGAGAACGATATTTTTATTCTAGCATCTGATGTGGATAATCCAGATCCTGCTGCGCAACCATATTATAGCGTAAGCACCTTGGTTCGTACCGGCAATGGAACAGATAATTTTGGTATCTTGAGAACATTTTATGTATTAGGCGCTGAGCAGACATATAGTTTTAATCGCACCCCATTTGGACTGGGTTCTCTGTTAAATACTTCTTCGTCGATGGAGGTTGGAGCAAGGATTTATTTTGAAAGATTTATCGATGATAAACAAGCCGGATCCAGCGTATATAGTCGGGATGGAATATATTTTATTCCAGCAGCGTCTGAGGATGATGATCCGGTAATTGTAGGCCAAAGCCATCATTATGAAACGACCGCCTTTTCTGGATTTATATCAGAATCTATTGAATTCAACAACATTACAATTAACCCCGGCTTAAGATTAGAGGTATTTGAACAGGAAAGAATTGACAGGCTAGCCGGTTCAATCTATCAAGATAAAACACTCGTTGCCCTGCTGCCAGGTATCGGATTTACCACTAACCTATTTGGCTTTAATATGTTTGGTGGCATTCATCGAGGATTTACACCTCCTTCAAGCGGGGCATTGAAAATTTTGAATTTTGGAGCGGCGGGAGAAAGTAGCGGTCTTGATCTTAAGGCCGAAGAAAGCTGGAATAAAGAAATTGGAATTAGAGGGAAAATTTCATTAGTGGATTTTGAATTATCAGGCTTTCATCTTGGTATCGAAAATCTTGTTGCGGCTGGAAGAGGTACCGCATTTAAGAATCTTGGAAAAGTAAATACAATGGGTGTTGAGTTAAATTCAAAAATCAATAGCTCCCAATTGATGAAACTTGTTCCAGATATACACCTTATCTATTCTTTTCTACAATCAGAGGTTGTTGATGGAGTTATCAAGTCCAATGTGCGCGGTTCAATTGGATCAGATGTTTCCATTAAAGGCAAAGAGCTTCCTTATGCTCCTATGCATACTCTAACTGCGGGCTTTTCAAGTAGCTTAGAAAAGTTTTCTTATAGATTGGATCTTAGATATGTCAGTGAAGTCTATACCGATTTTGAGAATATCAAAGAAGCAGACAAGCTTGGCATCCAAGGTAAAATTCCCAGTTACAGTTTTATAAACTTTAGTGCAGATTATAATCTTAGCTCAAATTATCGCATTTTTTTAACGGGTAAAAATGTAACAGATGAAATTTATATTGGATCAAGATTGCATTCTAACCCAGGCCAACCGCAAGCAAATATTAGTTCAGGAATTCTACCTGGTCCACGCAGACAGATCAACCTTGGGGTTGAATACAAATTTTGATTTTTTCACACTTACTTATAACAAATAAAAATAGGGGTCATTTAAAATGAAGCTAAACAAAAAAACAATAGCAATATTTTCATTTCTAACCTTACTGGCCTATACAGGCTGCGAAGACAATGATGACGATAATACTGTAAAGGAAATTGAAACTCCAACAACGTTCACTTTCCAAAGTAGATTCGATGATCAAAGCAGTGTTTCTTACTCGGGTCAGGTAGTTAGAAATCTTCTAATTAATGATATTAAAACACAAATGGGTACGGATGCTGGATCAAAAAATCCTGCAACTTTACTTAGTATGATGGCAAATGATGATGCTAGTAGAGCTATTTTGTCAGCCAGCGGCAAGTCAACTGTTCAGACAAAATACCATGATATTTCAACTAGTCACTTAAATGATAGATTGGATGCTGTTTCGGGTATTACAATTCCGGGCTATAATACAGATGCGAAAACATTGGTAGTTGGAATGCTAAATGAGGCTGCAGCTAATGGAAAAACACGCGCAACAGGCATACGTTTAGACCAAATGGTTCAAAAAACGCTTTGGGGTGCAATTTCCTATTGGCAGGCTACATCAAAATACATGGTTAAGCTTCCAGATGAAGATAATACAGTCGCAGTTGATGGTAAAAACTATACAAAAATGGAACACTACTGGGACGAATCATTTGGGTATTTTGGAGCAGCTTTAGATTATAATACAGCGTATACAGATGACACGCGTAAGAATGGTCCAAATATTGATTCTAATAGCGATGGAAAAATCGACTTCAAAAAGGAGTTTAATGTTGGCTGGGCAGTCACTGCTGCAAAGAGAGATCTTTGTTCTAGTTGTGGCGACTATGACTATACCAAAACAATTTTTGATGCTTACCTAAAAGGAAGAACATTAATTGTTAACCAAGCTCCTCTCGCTGATATTTTAGTTCAAAGAGATATCATTATGGTGACTTGGGAAAAAGTTGTTGCTGCTGTAACACAGCACTATATCAATGATGTTGCTGCTGATATTGCAGCCATTATCGCTACCGGCGATGCAACGGTAACACCCGCTTCCGCTGCTACCGCTGATTATGAAAATCATTGGGGCGAAATGAGAGGTTACGCGCATGGATTGCTTTACAATTCTTTGAGTAAAGTACCCGCTGCAAACGTTCAGCGCATATTAGGGCTGATGGGCACAGCGCCTGTTTATCCTTCCGGTGGAAACTTTGATGATATGCAAGCATACCATGATGTTTTAAAGGGCGCTGAAATGAAGGCAATCTTTAAACAGTCGTTTGGTTTTACAGATGCGGATATAGCTAATTACTAATCGAGTAGGCTTTTTACTTAAAATAAAAATGGCGCATATTTAAATATGCG
>JAYZHS010000028.1:0-4014 GCA_036166315.1 Fidelibacterota bacterium | reverse complement strand
TCGTTCTGGGCATTTTCTTTTTGAGTATCTAATGCATGGCGCTCTAAATTATAATCTATAACATTGTCAAGAAATCGAGTTGCAATACCAACCGTATCTTTAAATTCATCGATCATGAAATTACCTTTTTCATCAACGTATCTCTCTAAATTTATAGAACCTAAGTTGCAGCAACCTCCATCTGGTAGCGGTTGTTCAGCGCAAGGGTTTGTTGATACTAAAGGACTGCAATATTCTGCATTATGGTAGTCTGTCATCGTATCCCAAAAAAGTAAACCTGGCTCAGCGCTTGAGTGCGCACAGTCTATAATCTTTTCCCATAATTCTTTAGCATTAACGGTATTATATACTTTATCATCATATTTGAGATCAAAATCTGTATCTTTTTCAACCGCTTCCATAAATTCATGCGTCAAAAGAACAGAAATATTTGAATATTTTACCATATTGATATCATTGGTTTTAATAGATATGAATTTTTCAATATCGGGATGGTCAATACGAAGTGTCTGCATATTTGCTCCGCGACGACCATGCTGAGCTATTGTATTGGTATTTTCACTAAATAAATTCATAAAACCGACCGGCCCACATGATTCACCACCAGTTCCGTTAATTGCATCACCTGACGGTCTTAGAACTGAAAGGTCATGACCGCACCCTCCGCCAAATTTGTACGTACGTGCCTCTTCCTGAATAGTTCTATAAATTGAGTTTATTGAATCATCTTTGATTCCTACTACATAGCAATTGTTTAATGTTGTGGTAATGTCTTCACGTCCTGCTCCATGCATGATGCGTCCGCCAGGGGTGAATTTGAAATCTTCAAGAATAGAATAAAATTTCTTTTCCCAATGTTTTTTTAGCTTTTTAGTCTTTTCTACGCTTGCTAATGCTTTCGCTTGCCTTTGCCAAAGCTCATAAGGATGACTTTCCCAAGGAGCTAAGTATTTATTTTTTAGAACATCAGCTCCAAGAGTGTCGCCATTGTAGTAATTTTCTATGTGATAATGTTGGAGATCATCAGTTGCGTCTTGTTCATTAACCTCTTTGGTCAACTCTCTAACTGTTTCTTCAACAATATTATTTATATCTTCAGTATTCTTTTTTCCAGATGGAAAATTTAGTTCAATCGCTTCAGCCATATAAGAATTCCTTTATGGTATGTGGATAAAATTTAAAAAAACGAGGTTTATTTAGGCTGACATTCGAAAAAGTGATAATCACTTGGGTTGGCACAACGAATATATTAATCATACAAAAACCCATCAAGAAGAAAAGTAAAAAAAAATCGTTTTTACTCGAAAAAAACTTATTCTTATCTATCGCAAACATAAATATATCTATTATTTTTAAAGGAAAATTTGAAAAATAGATATGCGGATATTTATAGTAAAATTAATTTTATCCTCTGAAAAAAAGAACCTTAAACCATTTTTTGGAATACGTACGCTGTATAGATTTAAAGTTAATATTTATATGATTAACAAACGTATGATGGAAATATTGATAGCTGCAGTAAATTAGATGATAACTAAAGATAGTTAAAATGAATACAATCCAACCATTTCATGTTGCATTTCCTGTAAAAGACCTTAAGTCTGCCGAAGATTTTTATACTAATATATTAGGGTGCTCTATTGGTAGAAGGAGCGATCATTGGATTGATTTTAATCTATTTGGGCATCAGGTAGTTGCGCATTTAAATCCGGAAGAAGCTAGAGCTGTTAAAACTAGCAATGTGGATCATAAGAAGGTTCCTGTTAGGCATTTTGGAGTGATACTTGAATGGAAACAGTGGCATGATTTCTCTGATAGGCTCAAAGCTAAAAAAATTGAGTTTATAATTGATCCATATATAAGATTTAAAGGACAAGTGGGCGAACAGGCTACGATGTTCTTACTAGATCCAAGCGATAACGCTCTCGAATTCAAATCGTTTAAAGATCAGTCATTTATTTTTAAAAAATAATTTCTACATCAGCTAATCATGTCAAATCATCTAATCGCAATTGTTGGAAGACCCAATGTTGGTAAATCAACATTCTTTAATCGTTTATTAAAACAGAGAAAAGCAATAGTTGGTTCAGAGGAGGGGATTACAAGGGATCGTATCTATGGAGAGATTGATTGGTCTGGTCATATGTTGACCTTTATTGACACAGGTGGATATATCCCAGAAGATGTAGATGTTTTTAATAGTGCCGTTAGAGATCAGGCGCTTGCCGCTGTTCATGAAGCAGATCTTATCCTATTTATGGTTGATGGCAAAGATAGCCCAACAGCTTCCGATAGATCTTTAGCAAGCTTGATACGTCAATCTGATAAAAAGTTTATTTTGGCAGTGAATAAGTGTGACACCTTGGATTTGGATAAGCAAATCTATGGTTTTCATGAACTAGGTATGGATCCAATTTGTTCAGTTTCTGCATTGAATGGAAGACTGACAGGCGATTTACTCGATTTGATCCTTGATCAGTTGGAGTTAGGTGGTAGTGTTCAAAAAAGCGAAACTAAGGATGGAATGAGAATGGCAATCGTTGGAATGCCTAATGTAGGAAAATCATCAATTACAAATGCTCTACTGCAAAAAGACCAAGCGATTGTTACTCCGATCGCAGGTACAACTCGCGACTCCATAGATTCTCGACTTAAATATTATGGCAAATCAATTACGCTTGTTGATACTGCTGGCCTTAGAAAAAAGAGCAAACTAGATGACAATATCGAATATTATAGCAACGTCAGAACGAAGAGATCCATTATTAATTCTGATATTGTTTTGGTTGTAATTGATGCGGAAAAAGGATTTACCAAACAGGATAAAACTATAATGGATGATGTTATTACCAAAGGAAAGGGTATGGCTATTATAGTAAATAAATGGGACTTGGTAAAAAAAGAAACAAATACAATGAAAGATTTTACAGAAGAGATGTCACTTCAATTTAAGTCTTTGTCCCATTATCCAGTTTTATTTATTTCAGCTAAAACCAAGCAACGAATCAGCAGCATATTGAAAGCTGCGCATCAAATTTATGAATTACGCCAAAGAAAAATCTCTACCTCAGATTTAAATAAATTTTTACAGAAAGTTTTAAAGCTGCAGAGCCCCCCAGCAACAAAAGGCAAGGCTATTAATATAAAATACATTACCCAGGTAAATGCAGGACCGCACCTCTTTGTAGTATTTACAAATTATCCTAAGCTTATCCCTGCAAGCTATAAGCGTTTTATAGAAAATCAGTTGAGAGAAAATTTTGAGCTAGAAGGGGTGCCTATAAGAATCTCATTTAGAAATAAATAAAAAAGCGAGCGCGAAATTTACCAAGGAGGTTGTAGAGGTAAGAGATTTGGCAAGAGAAAAAATCGCGCCCGCTTAGTAAGTTAGACCCTTAAAAATGATAAAAGTTCCAATATTATGAAAAAAATGATTACCAATGTGATTTATATCACAATCAGCTTATTAACTTTATCTTGCTCTAGCCCGATAAAGCCTTTATCTATTGGATATTGGAATGTAGAAAATTTATTCGATATCTTTGATGACCCAATTAAAAACGACGAAGAGTTTTCTATAGGTGGTCGTAAGAATGTCACCCAAGAAATATATGATTTAAAAATTAAACAATCAGCTGAGGTTTTAACAGACCTGAACGTTGATGTATTGGGATTATCTGAAGTTGAGAACGCTATGGTGCTTGAAGATCTTAACTTTGCCTACAAAGAAAGGAATTATAAGATAATTCATTTTGATTCTCCTGATGAAAGAGGGATAGATAATGCTCTTTTATACGATCCTAATTATTTTAAGGTTATTTCAAGTAAGCCAATTCCAAATATCTTACCAAGTGGAGATAAAACTCGAGATATTCTTTATGTTAAAGGTGAATATGCAGATGAGTTGATCCATTTGTTTGTTACCCATTGGCCCTCAAATTATGGAGGTAGAGAAAAATCTATTCCTAAAACAGCAGCGACTGCTCAGCTGGTTATACGTGAAATTTCATCTAT
>JAYZHS010000027.1:0-19777 GCA_036166315.1 Fidelibacterota bacterium | reverse complement strand
GATACATCTAAAATTACAAAGCCATTCTTGCGGTCAGATGCGCCCTCGCGGGTAATCACACCTACCCTACCGTCTTCCGATATCTTAACGTCATTGACCGTGCGTGCATCCACGGTCACCGTATCGATGATCTTCATATTGGCAGGATCGGTCACATCCCAAAAATAGGCTTCACCATTTGCACCCCACGTACCGGTTACGGCAAAATCCTTACCCTTATGCTTACCAATACCAGGCCAGATCCATAGGTCTGAGGTTTTAACATTAGATACTAGCCCGAAACCAACAAGCTCTATATCCATCGCAACATCTCTTGGAATTACTTCAATTATTTGCGATTTGGAATATCCATTAGAAGTTGCTGAAACAGTGTAAATACCTGCGGTCTCCGCAACAAAACGGCCATCGCTGGTGATCTGCGCAGAGGCAGGTAGACCTCTTCCATAATCTGCTTTACCTGAATATGAATAATAAATAGGGGCATCATCAACCAACCTATCTCTTCTATCATACGCTTCAACGTTAATTCTTTCAACATCTCCAGTTCTAATTTTTTTATTTTCAATAGATAGAGATAGTCTTTTAATAGGGTTTTTAATGACCCTTATTTCAAGCTCTTTTGATACATCACCTGCGGTTGCAGTTATTTTTGCTTTTCCTACTTTTTTTGTAGTGAGAATACCGATTTTATTAACATCAACTACTTTTGGATTATTTGAAGAAAAAAGTATTGGCTGGTCTTTTCTCAAAAGATTTGCTTCATCATAGACTTCAGCTTTTAGCTCAAGAGATATATTTGTATAAAGCTGGTCATTCAGATTATTAAATACAATTTTTTTCAATTTTGGTTCTGGAACCTGGACTTTTAATGACCCATAAATACGGTCTATTCTTTTTACAGCTATACTGCGAGTACGCAGTTTGAGATCTCCAGATTTAAAGGGCTGAACGCTAACTTTTACAAAGCCCGTGGAGTCACTTATTCTGGGAAATGTTTTTAATGACCTTCTGGGCTGTCCATAAACAAGAAATGGATTATTTGCTAGATTGCCCTCTGCATCAATAAGCTTGATAGTAACTGTGGCAGTTTCTCCAACTTGTAGCGATAGTGAATCTGGTTCAAATATATACCGTAACGTATCTCCATTCTTGGATGAATTATCTGCTTGCCCAAAAAGAGTAGTCAAGACAAGGGATGCTGTGAAAAAAATCCTATACATGTATAAAGTTACAAAATATTCTAACAAACATCATTATTTCTAAATTGTTAAAGTTTTTCTGTGCTCAGCTATTATACTACTTACTTCTTTTTGATAATAATCCGCTACAATTGGATTGCATTCATGCCCCGTCAAATGACCAATTAAAAGATTGGTTATTTTAATATCATAATATTTTTCTAATAAATATCTATAAAAAGATAATTGCAAAGAGTAGTGAACAAATTTGCAATCCATCAAGTGGCTAGTTATAGGTTGGGTGCCCATTTTACCGCCAAAAGAAGTCTTGCTAATTGATTTAGAAGTCTTCCAATCAATAATTATAAATGTATTGCTCTTATTATCTTTTGCAAGCACATCAATTGTTCCAGCAATCCTAAGCTCTCTACTAAAAACCTTAACTTCTGGATAAAAGATAAAGTCTGATAAATTTTTAAATTTTTTCATCCATTTAATTGCATGATTCACTTCAGAGATTGCTTCATAATTCTCATTATTGATATAAGATTCAATATTATTATGAACTAAAGTGCCAAAATCTCGAGCTTCATCCCATTGCGCAATTAACTCTTCTACTGTCATGCCCATATATTTTACATTTGTTTCAACAAGTCTTTTGGCAACCTCTTCTTTATTAAATGGTTCAAAATATTGTGAAGTTATTGAGGTAACGCTAGTGAAATCTATTTCAGGTTCAGATTTTAAGGAATACCTATGCTCAGGCTCTAAAAGCTCAATATCGCTATCGAATAATTTTTCCATCTTATTAATTAGTTAGAATTGGACCATTCCAATCTGTTATACCTCCCAATAGATTCATGGCTCTATATCCATTATTTATTAATAGGTCTGTAGCCACACCTGAGCGATTACCAACTCTACAGTAAACTACAATATTATTATTTTTATATTTTTCAATCTCATCCAATCGGTAAGCAAGCTCATCAAGGGGAATTAATAATGAATTTGGAATAGATCTTTGATCGTGTTCTGCGCTTGTTCTTACATCTAAAAAAATACTTTTCCCATTAGCAAACATCATTTCTCCTTCTTTAGATGATATGGCACGCTTAGGTAGGGTAAAAATTTTATTAAATAAAACAGAATGAAAGTTGACGAATTGTTCTTTGTGAGGTAAATGTCCAGAATCTTGAATCACAAATAATTTTAAATTTGGCATTAGCTCTGAAAGTTTATTTCTGACTTCATTTAAAGGGAGTACGGTATCTGAGTCTCCCCAAATGGCAAATTGGGGAATTTCGCTTTGACCAATTTGGCTATTTATATCATCCAGGACAAAATTATTTCGACTGGTAGATATTAATGCTCGCGCAAAGCCTTTGTATTTTAATAACTCCTCATATTTTTTGTCCCATCCTTTAAATCTTCTGGGGTATTTAAAATCCTGTAACTGTCCTTTTGCAATCGCTGGGTAGTTTGTTGCAATAAATGTTTTTATATCTTCATCGGATATAGGAGTAGTGTCAGGCAAAGATTTATCTCCATGAAAACCTCCAGGTGCAACATAAATCAATCGCTTAACCCTTTCAGGGTATTTTATAGCAATTTTAGAAATAACTCTACCGCCGTTTGACAGGCCAGCAAAATTAACTTTTTGGCTTACCTGTAAGTAATCTAATAATCCGACTACTTGGTTTGCGTATAGCTCATCATTGTAAATTACATCAGGGTTGGATGAATAACCTCTTCCATAAAGATCTAATCTGATAACACCAAATCCCCTATCGATCGCTTCATAATAGGTTTCATCCCAAATATATGAGGGGACTGAAAATCCATGAATAAGAACCATAATCTCATCATGATCCAAATTTTTATATTCATAATATGTATGGCCATCTTTAAGCAAAGCAAACTCTCCAGTTTGAACGCTATTTCGGAATGAATCATTTTTTTCAATAGACTCGTATTTGATATCATTGGTATTGCAGCCAATAACAAAAAAGATAATATTCGTTAAAATAATTTTTTTATACATTGATGGTCAGGTTAAGATTTATTTCCAAATAGTGCAGTTTAGTGAATATATATTTAAATTCAAGTTCACTAAATTTATCACGATTATATTTTACAACTTATATCTAATCATAAAATATGAATAAATATAAAATTCAGATTTATAGCTTAATTTTTCTTAGCGGAATTATCATGATCTTTTTGATAGATAACGACCAAGAAAAAAAATCTGCTCCCCTGCAAAATAGCACAGAAAATATTTTTTCATCGAACGATGTATCCGATCCATTTGATCTAGTGCCTCCTAACTGGACGCGCGTTACGCCTAAATCCTCTATGCGACTTGCTGAGTTTAATGTAAACAATAATTCTGGTAGTTATGATGTGATCGTATTTAAAAACATTGGTGGAACTGAAAATCAAAATATAGAACGTTGGTTCAATCAATTTAGTGGGGATTATTTGCCCCAACTTGAAAAACAATCTGAATCAATGGATATTAGAGGAAGCAAGCTGATATATGTTCAAACTTCTGGATCATTTAATGGCGGGATGGGTCAAAGCGCCCCTATTGATGCAGCTGGTCTAATGGGTTTTATCATCAATACCAAAGAAGATGTTTATTATTTCAAGGCTGTGGCAGATGCAAAAATAATAGCAGAAGGAAAGCGTGATTTTGTTCAAACTGTATTGAGCCTTCCTATCTTTTAATTAATTTAACGGAGATAATATGGACAAAGAAAAAATAATTGAAAAACTAACACAAATTTTTGATCTTGAATTATCAGGAGTAATACGATATACGCATTATTCATTAATGATTTTTGGTCACAATAGACTTCCGCTAGTTGACTTTTTTAAGGCACAAGCCACGGAATCTTTAGAGCACGCTAATCTTGCAGGTGAGCATATTACAGGCTTAGGAGGTCACCCTCCACTTAACCTTACTAACATCAAAGAAACCTTTAAGCATGATACAAAAGAAATTCTGTCAGAAAGCCTTGAACATGAAAAGCAGGCAATAAAGCATTATTACGAACTCTTAGATCTTATTGGAAATCAATCTGTATATCTTGAGGAGTATGCCCGAGGAATGATTGGTCAAGAAGAACTTCATGCGCTTGAGGTTGAAAAAATGCTGAAATCTAATTGATAATTAATAGTAATTATTTGATCTAACCTGCAGACTAATCCACAACCTCAATGCAATAAAGTCCGCTGTTCATGTCTGATAAGAAAATGTAATCCTTGTACGGCTGCGCTCCCCATACCATTGGCGCATTAGGAATAATTCCATCTCTGTGTTGTGGTAAAAAATAGCCAATCTCTCTCTCCTGCTTGTAGAGATCACCAAGAAGCTCACCAGAAATATCAAGGATTCTAATACCTCCCTGATAAAAAGCAGCTAATAACACATCGCCATAAACCCATTGATTGTGACTTCCGGCTTCGGGTACAATATATGCCGCATCTTCAACAGGATTGTCGGGATCGCTAAAATTTATAAAGTGGAACCCGCCACGGGGTTGGGAAGGTTTGTTATTGATAAGGTTTTCCAAACCATTTGGGAATACTTCATCTCCCATTACAATATAAAAATTCCCTGTTGACTGACTGGAAAAAGGGAAGGCTGAATGATTTCTACCTTTAAAATCTGGAAAAGAAGCGAGCTGAACTGGGTTTGATGGGCTTCCATTACCCGCTTTTAAAAGCAAAGGATTAAAACCAATATCAGAGCTTTCTTTCTCATTTGAAGTGCTTCCTCCTATATCAACAGCTACAATACCATCTCTCCAGTTTGATGAATAAGCAATTCCATTTTCGATCCAAACATCATGAATAGCATGCCCAGCAGTATTCAACTCAAACACGCCAACTCTAAAGGGGTTTTTGGGGTC
Organism: Fidelibacterota bacterium; assembly: GCA_036166315.1. Lineage (GTDB taxonomy): Bacteria > Fidelibacterota > Marinisomatia > Marinisomatales > TCS55 > TMED108. The sequence goes on along the minus strand of JAYZHS010000027.1, from coordinate 14,682 downwards.
CTCAATATTTATAATATCATATTTTCGGCCATTATTTACGGCATAAACATGATTCTTGTAAATAAATGTATTGTGTACACCACCGGTCATATCATCGTTAAAGGTTGAAAGGATTTTTACATTAAATGGGTCGGAAACATCAAGTATTACAAAGCCATTTTTTCTATTAGAAGCTCCTTCGCGAGTTATTACCCCTGTTCGTCCATCCTCAGAAACTTTGATATCGTTCACATTTCGGGCGTCGACTTTTACAGTATCAATTATTTTCATATTCGCCGGATCTGTTACATCCCAAAAATATGCTTCTCCATCTCCAAAAATACTTCCTGTAGCTGCAAAGTCTTTTCCACTGTGTTTGCCTACTCCGGGCCACACCCACAAATCGCCAGATTTTACATTTGATATAAGACCATGACCAACCAAACGAACTTCTTTTTTTACATTTCTGGAAACAACATTTACTTTTTTCTGTGATGAATAACTACCTGATGATACAACTAAAGTATAAAGCCCTGGAGTTTCAGCAACGAACCTTCCGTCTTCTGAAATGTATGCGGAAGCTGGAAGTCCATACTCACCATATCCTGCTTTTCCAAAATAGGCATAATCTAAGGGAGCGTCTTTGACCAAGCTGCCATTACCCGCTAAAGCCTTAGCATTAATATGGAGTACATCTCCAGTGCGAATTTCAGTTTGCTGAAAATCCATGGAAATCCGTCTAACAGGATTGCTGACAATCTTAATTTTAAAGGTTTCTGAAATTTTTTCAGCCTTAACTGAAACCTTTACCGTTCCTGTTTTCTTAGCCTCAAAGGTATTGAAGACGTCAACTCTTCCTTTTTTGTCATCCGATGATGATATTGATAATTCAACATCATCTCTTTCATTATTTGATGCGTCAATTATTTTAAATTTTAACGGTACAAAAGTACCTACATAAACTTTAGGAGGGATTGCAGATATATCAATCTTCTTTACTGCGGGCTTAGGTACCATTACAATCATTTCGCCAGTAGCGCCATTTGCACCACGAACTTTTAATTTTAATGTTCCAGATCTGTTTGGCTCTATTGAAACCGTAGCCTTTCCGGTCTCATCGCTTACTCTTGGGGAAATAGACAAGCTGGTTCCGGGCCAATCAGGTGTAGGCCCAATTCCTGGATCGTGCGCTGAGTACATTGAAAAACTAGACTTCACAAGGTTCTGCTGTTTGTCAAGAAGCCTGATAGTGACTTTTTTACTTTCGCCTAACTGAATTTGAAGCTCTGGTGGTTCAAAAGTAAATTGAAAATCTTCTTGAGCAAAAACGCTCGTAAGATAAAATGTACTTAACAAAATAAATCTTTTTTTCACTTTTTTCTCCTTTAATAGTTCACTTAGTAATTGTAGTGCCGGTAGAACCACTTATAGCTCCTAAAACTCCAGCAATAGAAGTTATAACAACTTTTTCACCATGATGATTTAGAAAGTAAAGGGCTGACTGAATTTTAGGACCCATGCTCCCTGCTTGAAAATGGCCCTCGTTTAAATATTTTTTTGCCTGGTCAAAAGTCATTTCTAATAATGGCTCTTCATCAGGTTTGCCAAAATTCAAACACACCTGATCCAAATCAGTAATAATCCATAGCTCGTTAGCTTTAATCACTCTTCCAAGAAGGGCTGCCGATAAATCTTTATCTACAACTGCGTTCAATCCTTCTAATCTATCTTTATTATTCCAAAAAGTCGGTATGCCTCCCCCGCCAGATGCGATAACGATCGTCCCATTATCCACAAGCGTCTGAATAGATCTACCATGCTCAATGAATTGAGGCATTGGGCTTGGCACTACCTGCCTCCAGCTGCCAGGCTCTTGTTCTTTTACATTCCAACCGAACTGTTTTGCTAGACGCTTAGCCTCCTCTTCTTCGTAACGTCTACCGATGAACTTTTGGGGATCATGAATGGATGGATCATCTTTATCTACAATGGTTTGAGTAATCAATGTAACAACTTCCCGATCTATCTTTTTTTCTTTTAGAACATTTTGGAGGGATTGTTGAACCATGTAACCAATTGCTCCTTGTGTTTCAGCAACACACACCCCTAAAGGTAAGGGGGGAATTGTTTCGTGCGTGAGCTCCATGCGATAAAGTTCATCACCAACTTGAGGGCCATTTCCATGGGTTAGGCAAATATTATATTCTAAATCTACAAAATGCATTATGTTATCAATGCTTTCGCGTGTGTGCGCAAACTGCTGATAAATTGTACCCGCTTCCTCTTTCGGTGAAAGTGCATTACCACCAAGAGCAATAATTATAGATTTATTCATTATTCTACGTCAGATCCTATAGAGCCTTGTTTAGCTCTTTGTTCATATTTTTTTAACACTTTTTGGAGTGCATCTTCAATATTTATATCTAAAGAATTAGATAAAGCAATGATAGAAAAAACTACATCTCCAATTTCCAGTTCTATTTTTTCATTTTGTTGAAAACTTTTTTTTCCATAGTCAGAACCTACCAAAAGCTCCTTTGCCACTTCGCCAAGTTCAGAAACGGTATCAATTAATCTAGATTGTGGAGAAGTATTAAGGTTGTGCTTATCGCAAAATTTTTGGACTTTTTCTTGAATGTCCTGCATAGCATTAGGATGATAGTTTATATAAAAGCAATCTATATGTTTTCATTCTATTGAACATTTCAGATGTTAAATGTCCTGAAAAATATATCTCATTAATTTTTGTCAAACGCTTACGAAAAGCCCATCGAAAAACTTTCATTAATCTGGGATAATTACTATCCATATATCTCGCTGAAAGCGAACTGATTGGGAGGGCAAAATCATTTAACATGTCATTCAACAAGTCCATTGTTCTAGCTGTTTCTTTGGTTATATCCTTATTGACTACCTCCATTAATGGGTACTCTTTTAAAACATCATGAAACCAATCCCAGCCATGCCCTCCTCCTAAAGGCCTTCTTCCGGTACCGGGTTGCCTGAAAAAATCACAAATCAATATATGACGGCCAGGGTTAAGCGCTTCAATACATTTTTCAAATCCCCTATCCATTGGAACATATTGAAAGCTTTCGCTAAAAATGGTAAGATCATATTTCTGCTCTAACTGAAGATCTTGACAAGTGCTTCGATAGACTTTTACCTTGTCTCCAAGTTTTTCTTCAATCGCATCTGCAAGGTATTCGCTAGGCGATACGCAATGAACTTGATAGCCTTTGTCTATTAATTTTTCTGCAAGACCACCGGATCCACTACCAATATCCAAAATGGTTTCAACATCTTCTGGGATTGTATCCATAATAAGCTTGGAATGTAAATCTTGTGCTTTGCCCACATTTTCTGGGATAATTGCAAGGTCATCTGGCCAATAACCGTAATGTAAATGTTCGGTTTTATATAGAAACCGACTTATCACTAAGCCTATCTCTAGACCAACTTCCTTGGAGCTAACTTTTTCTTTATTCTCTTTCAATTTATGACTCGATTAAAAATATTGTTAACATTCCCAACAGCACTCCTACAGCAAGCGCTAGGAAAAAGACTTTCCAGCCCGTTATACCGGGTTCCTTGCCAGAGAGCATTAAACGCTCTTCACCTTTTTTTAATTCAATCGAAAAGCCAAACGCATGAAATGAAAGTAAGGGCCAAATATTGAGTTGATATTCTGAACCATTATGACTGAATAGGTGAGATTCGCTTCCTCCCCACCCTCTTTTTTTAGACACTTCTTCGCCATTCACGTATACTCTGCCAAAGCCAGACATCGCATTGGTGAATTCAATCATTGATCCATCATCTAACTTATAGCTTAATAGTTTTGTCCCTATCATTCTTTCCTCATATTGCTGTTAATTTTATTTAATATATACTTGTTTTACAATCGTAGTATTTATTTTTACTATCTTTTTACTCCATTAATATTTCTTCAATTCACCATCTTCGCTTTTCGCTTTAATTACCATATTTTCAACATCTTTTAATAATTTTTTTGCATCATACACTATGCCATCCTTGATGGTATAGTGTATTCCGCCAACTCTAATTGGTTTATTATCGCTATTCAGCTTGACAGCACCGGTACCATAAAGAACTTTGAAATTAGCTAGTGGATTTTCACCAACTATCACAAGATCTGCTAAATACCCTGGCGCTATAATACCGAAATCAGGTTTTGTTTCTAAGGGCTTATGCAAGGTCTCAGCTCCATGTAGCGTAGCAGCTCTTACAACTTCTAAGGGATGAAATCCTGCTTCTTGCAACAGTTCTAATTCTTCTATATATCCAAAGCCGAAAAGCTTATAAATATATCCCGAATCAGAACCCGTGGTTACTCTTCCGCCGGCATTCTTGTATTCATTCAAAAACTGCATCCAAACCTGATAGAATTTTTTCCATGCTATTTCATCGTGGGTCGTCCAATCAAACCAATAAGATCCGTGAGCCACACGGTTGGGCGTAAAAAAGTCCCACATAGATGGAAGAGTGTATTTTTCATGCCAATCTGCATTTCTTGCATACATAACATTACGTCCTGCCGCATAAATATTCATGGTTGGATCCATTGTTAAATCAAGCTCCAGCAACTCTTCTTTCAATGATTCCCATTTTTCACCATTAGGTTCTACTAAGCTCCATTGGCGGGCTACTTGACCAAATCGATCTTGTTCATTATTGTAATTCATATCTACGGGATACGGCTGAACATCGTTTTTTTCATACATTGATTCAAATAAACCGTAGAAATGGGTTTGTGTGCCTAGCCCTAATCGTGCAGCATCAAGAGTATTCATTCGGGCAACTCCGGTTTGAGCTAAGTGCGCGGTTGTTCCAAGTTTTTGTTTTTTTGCCTCATCGATAAGAGCGGCCATTATATCAGGCTCATACGACCCTAACTTTAATCCATCTACTCCTTTGTTTGAAGCATAGCGCACCCATTTTCTTGCATTTTGAGGATCTCGAATTGGTCCACCTTTCCAATCTTTCCCTTGCCCCGGTCTTTGATAGGCCCAAATTCGGGGCGCAGTTATTTTGTTGGTCTTTGAACGAGCCTTTTCCTTAAGTGAAAACTCTAGCGGGCCCAGCCCTACTCCTCGGACAGTCGTCACGCCATGCGCCAACCAAAGCTTATAAACATAATCTGTTTCTGGTGCTTTTTGAACAGAGCCAGCATGAGCGTGCATATCCACAAACCCTGGTAAAAGATAATGGCCGGAAGCATCTATCTCAAAATCACCTTTTTTTGGTCGTCTATTTTCATTAATGGACACACCGGGATATCCGACACTTTTTACCTCAGCAATTCGATTGCCTTCGATAACAATATCAACCGGACCAATAGGAGGAGAGCCTGTTCCATTTATCATTGTTGCTCCTCTTATCACCATGCGTTTAAAAGGGCCTTTCCCTTCGGAGCGATCTGAGCCTGGAATTAAAGCATTCTTCTTAGGCTGCGAAAACAAACTGGAAAAGATAAATACAACAAATAAAGCTTTATATACATGCCTCATGACTAGTTCTCTCTTGGTTGTTATTCTTTGTACTGATTGAACCAATATAATATATGGTCAATTTTTGTTATCAGTTGACTAGGTTTACTTGAAATACCGTGATACGCCTCAGGAACTTCTACGTAAACCGTTTCAATTTTTCTTATCTTCAATGCATGGTATAGCTGTTTGGCTTCAGATGGAGGAGTTCGAAGATCATACGTTCCTACCATTACCATCGTAGGTGTCTCAATATTGCCTACCAATGAAATAGGAGAAAACTTCCAATATTCATCAAAATTTTCCCATGGCTGACCTTTGTATCTATAATTGGCGTAATTGAAATAATTATCAGCTACCAATGTTTTTGATATCCAATTCATCACTGGCTTAATCACAGCGGCGGCCTTAAAGCGATTTGTTTTTCCGATGATCCATGCCGTCATAATTCCTCCCGCACTTCCGCCAGTCACAAATAAATTATTTTTATCGATGTATCCTAATTGTAATAATTTATCTACGCCATCCATTACATCTTGAAAATCTTCACCGGGGTAGTTACGATACAATAGGTTTCCAAATTCTTCCCCGTAGCTTGTGCTTCCTCTCGGGTTAGGATAGAATACGACATAATCCGATGCAGAATACAATAGGATTTCCGGAGAGAAACGATCTCCATAATTACTGATGGGTCCCCCATGATTTTCTACAATCAACGGATATTTTTTATTCTTATCGAATTCGGGTGGTTTGGCGATCCAGCCTTGAATCTTTCTTCCATCTACAGAAGATGTATACCAGATGTCTTCAACTGTACCAAGATCCCTATTGGACAGTAGATCAAAGTTGAGGTTGGTTATTCGCTGAACTTTTCTTCCATCAAATATTCCAATATCTGCTGGGTGATACGGTGTTGAAAGGGTATAAACAATCTTGCCAGTTTTTGACATTGAATACGATCCGCCTCCATAAGGCCTGCCAATACTTGTCCCGCCAAGGTTATCAGCTATTTTTTTTGTTTTTCCAGAAAGCGATGTATAGCCGATCTTTCCATTTCCATGATTATCATATTTAAAATATACACCTTTACCATCCGGTGCCCATCTTAGCGATGATATACTCCTATCTAAGTTTGTTTTAATCTCCCGTTTATTCGATCCATCAATATTCATCATGTATAATTTTGTTACCTGATAGGTTTGCACTTTATCAAGGTAACCTAGGTAAGCGATAGTTCTACCATCTGGCGATACCACCAGTCCCCTATCTGGACCATTGCGATCTGTTAATTGCTTTAAATCGGATCCATCAACTTTAATCGAATAAATCTCTGAATTTCTAAATTCATATTCCCAATTCTCAGAATAATTAGATGTGAAAATCATTTTCTTGCTATCCTTTGACCAGTCAAAAGATTGGTGATTATAGCTTTCGCTACTTACTTGAATAGGTGTACCACCCTCGCTTGAGATCATAAAAAGATGATGAAACCCTTTTTCCATGTAACCCGAACCATCGGCTTCATGTTTTAGTCGATCGGTTATTCGAGGGGCTGGGGCCCAGGTAGCATTATCAGGTTTTTGTGGTGGGCTAACCAATTTTAAAACATCATCTTCAACAAACATTGTAAAGCCTATGTATTTTCCATCCGGTGACCAGCGAATGTTTTTTGGGCTCTGTTTAAGTTGCGATATAGAAGAGTATTGTTTTGATTCTAACCAATATATATAGATCTCAGATCCATTCTCATCATCCGTACTGGAAACAAAGGCGATTTTTTTTCCATCTGGCGACCAGCGAGGACTACTCTCATTAGCAGTGCTAGAGGTAAGCTTTTGATGTTCGGTTCCATCTCCACTGATTTTCCATAATGATGATGTTTTGCTATCGGTCATAATATCCATATTTGTGCGAACATAAACAATTTGAGAATTATTGGGAGCTATCTGGGGATCTTTAACATATTGAATTTCAAATACATCCTGATTTGAAAATCTTGTTTGCGATAAAAGAAACGTGGCTGAACACGCAATTAATATAATTGATAAATAATTTTTCATGACTGCAATTTACACATTATCTGTTTTCTTTTTATTCATACTGTTTTAGCCATCCCAATGCATTGACAACTGCAGGGGCATAATCCTGAGGACTATGCTTGCCTGTTTCAAGTAAGACTAGCTCAGCATTTCCTCCTTTTGAAAGGACGGAATTGTATAATTTTTCACTTTGGATGTAAGGGACAACTTCATCTTCTCTGCTGTGTATTAATAGAAGATCACCGCTGATGGTTGTCTCAATTAACGAATTAGATTTAATGATGTCTCTATACGTATCAAAAATTGAAAGTGAATTATAGTCATCAAGATATTCTTTCGTAAATAACTGTTGCGTGAAATCGGTAAGTTGATTATCTATAAAGTAAGCGTCGATTTCTCCATTAAATAAATCATCTAGTCTGTCAGCATATGGTTGTTGAACAATCTTATCTATAATATTCAATTCATAGGTTTTATTTAAAACGTAAGGGTGATACACTGCCCAAGAAGGGCGCCCTAGACGTTCGGGGTAAGTAAAATTTGCCTCTCGCTCAAGGTCAAAGTATCCAGCGATAACGACACTGGCATCTATATCAAATTTTCTTGGGTTCATCGCCAGCTCATGATGCATCGCCATCGAATTATAACCCCCATTGGAATAACCGATTAAAAAAAGATTATCATTTAAATCGATTTCTCTTTCGCAGGCGAAAGATTGCATCCCTTCCACCATATCCAGTAAAACCTTTCCATTGGTTTTTTGGTAGACAGGATAATAGGGGAATGTAGAGCTTCCCAAGCCAAGATAATCTGGTTGAATAACAGCGTACCCTATGCCAGCACCAAACACTCCTAAATAACCGTATAGCGGTAAAACAGAAGCCACATCACTTCTTTTTATGGTAAGTCCATGTTGGCCGGAAATCAATGACAGTGGTTCGTTATCTGTCTTAACCGGAATGTATATCGCGCCCGAGGCAATAACGCTATTGCCCTTAGGGTCAGTTGTTTCGTACTCCACAGCATAGATTATAATATCATACGATACATTAAAATCATCCGGCAGTCCATAGCTTGGTTTTAGATCATTGATATAACTAGCCGGAAGCTCTCCTTTTTTTCTTATAGAGGTATATTTTCCTTGCTCAGCCTCCGGGCAAGCTTCTTGAGAATTATCATCACAACCTATGAAAATAAATACTAATGTGATGCTAATTAATTTTATTAATCTATCTGATTGTATATTCATTGCATTAAAATAATTTGAGATGAAAATTTAACATGATATTTGTAATTGGTTTAATGTGTTTTTTATATTTAGTCTTTGACCATTATTTATTAACAAATAAAGGTTTATATGGATAGCTGCCCAAATATTGCAGGCAACCAAGTTGCATACCGTAAAAAATCAGGATATTTTAGTCTAGTGGCGGTAATTGTCTTTATCATCATCGTATCGTTATATGATTTTGGGTTTTGGAAAATATTGGTTTTTTTACCGGCAATCGTGATGTCGATTTCGCTTTTGGAGGCTTCCAATGAAACCTGTATAGTCTATTCGACAATGGGTATCAAGCATATGGGGAAAAAATATCAAAGAGAAAGAGACTCTGAGTTTCTAAAAATTCAGAGAAAAAGATCTATTAAAATCGTTATAAATGGTACCCTGATCGCTGTTCTTATCACGGGTTTGGTCTTTTATCTATTTTAATTATGACTAAAATTATTGCTCTATCGATATTATTTCTGGTATCCTGTGCAACTGAATATCCTTCCATACCCACCTCTTCAAAACAAAGCAGGTTTCCACGTCTTTCTAGCAATGATAAAGATGATATTTTTGTTACATGGTTTGAAGAAATAGATAGCACAGATTGGTCATTAAGGGGATCTATTTTTTCAAAAAATAAATGGTCCAGCCCTATGACAATATCTTCTGATCAGCCTTATTTTATAAATTGGGCTGATTTTCCATCGCTAAATTATATTAAGGATGACACACTGGTTGCGCATTGGCTTGAAAAATCTGGAGCCGGGACGTATGATTATGATGTGCATCTATCCTTCTCTTTTAATGAAGGTCGTTCATGGTCTTCTTCGCAAATTCCACACTCCACCAAAGTAAAAGGAGAGCATGGTTTTTCATCCTTTGGAATTGGGAAAAATACCCATGATCTTGTTTGGCTTGATGGCAGGGAAATGAACATGGGGCATAGCAGTGGTCACTACGGCAAAATGAATCTATGCCATACCACGTTTACATCGAATGGTGTATTAGGAGATGAATTTGTGATTGATGATAAAGTCTGTGAATGCTGTCCTACTGCATCCGTAAGATATAAAGATACGCTTGTAGTGGCGTATAGAGATAGGACCGATGAAGAGATACGAGATATAAATATTGCTAGAAAAGCTGGCGATATATGGGAAAAACCGTATCGCGTACATAATGATAACTGGAAAATTGCTGGATGCCCTGTCAACGGGCCAATGTTGGCAATCCAAAAAGGTAAAATTGCTATCGCCTGGTATACAGGAGCAAAAAATTCCGCAAGAGTAAATGTTGCATTTTCTAAAGATATTGGAAGAACATTTTCCGAACCAATTAGAATTGATCTTTCGATGCCATTGGGTAGGGTTGATTTAGAATGGATCAATAACGATGAAGTAATTGTAAGCTGGATAGAAAGCGGTGATGAAACATCAAATATTTATGCAAGAAGAGTCAATATCAATACTAGGTTAAGTAAAGAAACTTTGGTGGAAAAAATTCCACCAGGAAGAATTTCAGGCTACCCCCAAATGGAAGTGGTTAACAATAATGTTCTTTTTGCTTGGACAGAGATAAATAAAAAAACGATCGTCGCCTCTAAATGGTTATCTTTGTCAGCGCTTAAATGAGATTTTATAGATCGGCCAACTATTTTATAAGCACTTGATTAGACTTTTTCTTTAACTTAATTTTTATTCTGTATTGCTTATAATTGCAATCTCAACCAACAAACTAATTTAACCAGATCTAGAATAGGAATATCAATATGGCAACTTTGATTTTGCGAGAAACGTACCACATTTTAGAAAAACAAATGAAATCGCTGGATAAGCTAAAACGACAGACCTCAGCCATAATTAAAGAAGCTGCTGATCATGGAGACCTTAAAGAAAACGCCGAATATCACGCTGCAAGAGAAGAGCAGAGTCTAATAGTATACAAAAAACAATTGATGCAGTCTCATGCGCCATTCAGGTTTATTGAGCCTGGTGATATTGATACCGATGAGGTAGGATTTGGTAATAAGGTCACTATTTTAGAAGAAGGCAAAGACAAAGCCGAAGACTATTATTTATTAGGCCCTATTGAGTTTGAGCTCGATCTTTTTCCTTATGTTGTAACCTACCTTTCCCCTTTTGGTCAAGCGATGATCGGTAAAACAGTGGATGAGCATTTTACTCTAGAAATTGAAGGTAAAGATATAAAGTTCACCATTAAAGCCATTGAAAAAGTCTCAACGAAGTAAAATTTAGTTTTTAATCTGATTAAATTTTCAAAAAGTGGCAAAGTAGCAGTTGTATTCGCTAACGGGATTCTAGCTTGTGTGGGCTGGTATGGGGTTTATTCTAACGGAGACGCTTTATCCTGGGTAGTTGCACTACCATTTACCTTATTTGTGATTCTTGAATTAAGAAATTTTATGAAACAATCCTAAAACCCTTTATTAATTTTTATCTTCTTTCTTGACATAGGTATCCAACCAATTTGCCGTTTCCCATAATACATGCATAACTGATTCTCTTGCTTTATACCCATGGCTTTCGTGCGGTAAAAGCACCAATTTAGCAGTGGCTCCATGACCTTTTAATGCATGATAATATCTTTTGCTTTGTACTGGAAATGTGCCTGAATTATTATCCGCTTCCCCATGAATTAATAGTATGGGTTCATTTACCTTATGTGCATGCATAAACGGTGACATTTCAAAATAGATTTCGGGTGCCTCCCAAAAGGTTCTTTGCTCTGACTGAAAACCAAAGGGGGTTAGGCTGCGATTATAGGCTCCACTTCTGGCAATTCCAGCCTGAAAAATATCAGAATGCGCAAGTAGATTGGCAGTCATGAAAGCGCCATAGGAATGACCTCCAATTCCAATTTGATCGCGCGTAGTTATTTTTCTTTCAACCATAATATCAGCGGCAGCTTGAGCGCTGGCCACTAGTTGCTTAACAAAGCTATCATTTGGCTCTTGATCCCCTTCGCCGATGATTGGCATTGTTGCTCCCATTAAGATTGCATAACCATACGATAACATAATTATCGCCGATGAAGATGATGAAGCAGGATTTATAGTTAAAAATCTATACGGGGAACCAACAACCTGCGAAGCTGCCTTAGAAGTTTTAAATTCTCTAGGATAAGCCCAAACCAATAATGGCAGCGGGCCATCTTCCGGCTTTCTTCCAGGTGGAAGATATAAAGTTGCAGACAAATCAATACCATCTTCTCTTTTATAGGTTAACATTTCTTTGTATAGATTTTTCATTTGAGGGTAAGGATGCTGAAAATTGGTGATTGGATTCAATGAATTATCATTCAAACCTCTAAGCATATAATTTGGTGTCTCGTCTTTTGATTCGCGCCTACTTAAAATCACTTTATTCTTTTTATCAATAATGCTTATTCCTTTTTCATAATACGGGGCTTCACAGCGCCAGAGTCTTTTTGATTTAGCTGAAGTAATATCAAATTCATCTATAAATGGCATATCACCATCTGGAGATGCACCATTACCTGACATTAATATTTTTTTATTATCAATTAGCGCAAGTACAGACCGACCATAAAGATTCTTTTCCATCATTGGTGATCCTGGATCATTATATCTATCCTCATATGAACGATCTATGATTTTTTTGTTTTTATTGCTTGATGGATCTAAGTGCCACATTGTTGATCTGCGTTCCTTCCATCTTCTCGTTCTTATCAGTGCATTATTTTTATCACCCCACATTACGCCAGAATATCTTAGGTCTAATTTGATTAAAGATTTTTCATCAACGTTTGTAAATGGCGCAGCAAGCGAAAATAATTCATCTCTATAAGAAACATCAATATTTGGATCTCCTTGATCTAGTGCGCTAACATAATAAATAGTTGCACCGACATCTGATCGCCAACCAAAAGAGCGTGGACCTTTTATAACCGCATCCCTTCCGATCGGAATACTTTCCGCAAGCGGTATATCTCGTAGCGTATGAACTATTCTTCCTTTTATGTTCAGCACTTGAACAAGAATAGGAAAACGATAAACAGGAACTAGGTATGAATAAGGGCGGTGAATAGTTTCCATGAGAATATATTGGCCATCAGGGGAAGGCTCTGCCCTTCGAATAATGCCCGGTTTCCCGATTTTTTTAATTTTTCCGTTGATTCCGATATAATAAACTTGAGCGGTCATATAGTAATCAAACAAATCTTCATCATCTGGGCTTGCTAATAAATCTTGGTAGGTTCTGGCAGGGGAAACTTTGCCTAAATTTTCTTGAATAATAGGCCCATCAGGTACTGTGTTCTTTACAGGTACATTCCCCCTGTTTTCAATAATTGTCTTAACAATCAATCCTTCGCTATCGCTTAACCAGTAGACTGCTGATCCATAGATGGCATTCAATGGTTTTTTTATTAGTAGCTTGGCTTTGCCGTTTTTAACGTCAGCTAAGTATAAATTAATCCGATCCCCATTGATAACTGATATTGCAATGTGTTTTCCATTCGGCGCCCAAAACACATTTGAAATGCGAGAGCTTTTTGGTAGTCCTCTAACTTTTTTCTCTTTATTAGAATCTATATTTTTGATAATTATAGATTTGTAATTATTCGTTCTGCTTCTTCCATTGGTCTTAGGATTAATTCTAAGACCTGCTAGCCTAAGCTCAGGCTGTGAAAGCTCTGCGATTGAAGGCAGGCTGGTTCTTTCTAAAATAAGTAAATGTTTTTTATCTGGAGATAAGTTTATGCTTGGAGTAACTGGTGCATCCACAAGATCCGCAATGGCTTTTGGCGGTATTTTATAATCATCATCAGCTGACAATGTTGATAAAGACAGCAAGCCCAATACGACAAAATTAACTAGTATATAAAATAGTCCATTCATTGTTCTTCTCCATTATTCAAATTAAAAGTAAGCAAAGATGTGGAAATAAGAAACCACAGGCAATAAAGCCAAGAGCTCTTTAAGAGAGGCAAGGTTTATGCTCTTAAGATCCACCTAGTAAGATGGAAATAGATTTTTCGGTTATGATCTTGTTATTTTGTATCTAGCAGCAATTATCGCTATCGCAGCAGGAACAATCACAATCATCATAAGAAACATGAAATTTTAGATCATTATTGTTTTTCATTTTATTACTCCAGACTTATTAGTTATGACAGCAAAGTTTACATAGTTTTTGGTTTTGAATATGGCCATAAGATAAAATTGAAGCCCCAATTAATGTAGAAGCTATTTCGCCAGATTCTCCAAATAAATCATGCCCCCAAAGAGCGCTTATAATCATAAGAGCTAAACCTATAATTCCATAAAAAACAACGTTATAGCTTTTATGTTTCTTGCAACCCATAATCATAGCAAACGTGCTGGTTGGGATAGCAAAAAACAAAAGAACACTATGAAATAATTCTTCAGATAAAGATAGCAAAGAAAAAGAAGGTAATAGTATTGCTGAAAGCGGAAACATTAAACACTGCACAGCGCATATTACCGATAAAGAAACAGCCACTTTATCCAGGTTAATTTGTGATGTAGTATTATTTATCATCTTCAAAATTACAAAAAAAAATTCCTATTAGCATAGTGTTAGATAGCGTCAACTGCACACCATTCAACATTAGTTTTTCCTTAAATGAATAAAAAACTATTTACATTCATAAAAATAAATTCTAATTTTTTTTATGAATTATAACTCTCTATATAATTCTTTGCTTAATCTTTGGCCTTTGGCCAACTAATACCTCTGCGCGCGCAAGCGTAAATTCATCTTTCTATATATCATTTACTTCCATTTAGAATAACATATGTTATTGAAATATTTTAATAGTGGGACTCTCTCCTTACTTGCTACTTCACTATTTCAATGGCAGATTAAAGCCCCTCAAAACA
>JAYZHS010000026.1:0-4166 GCA_036166315.1 Fidelibacterota bacterium | reverse complement strand
TGCAGGTTTACCCTTAGCGTAAACTGAATTCTCAATAAAATTTAACGGATAAGAAACTCTCGTGTTTTCTGTCTTGGAGTTGTCATTATAGTCAACAATCCTTGTATGTGGATCATATACAACATTTTCAAGCAGAGCTCCATGTCGTATTGCATTGTAAATATCTGGCTCATCTTCAGGGTTTAGATTGATTGTTTTAGCATAACAACCCCCTTCGAAATTGAAAACTCCATCATCAGACCACCCATGTTCATCATCGCCTATAAGCGGTCTTTTAGGGTCAGTGGATAGGGTTGTTTTTCCAGTCCCGCTTAGCCCAAAAAAGATAGCTGGATTTAAACCATCTTCATCAACATTAGCAGAGCAATGCATGGACAATACACCTTTTTGCGGAAGCACATAATGCAACAGTGAAAAAATACCTTTTTTCATTTCTCCAGCGTATTCAGTTCCACCAATAATTGCAACTTTTCTGCCTAAATGAAACATAATAAAGGTTTCAGAATTCATACCATGTTTTTCAAACGACTTATTTTGAACATTAGATGCATTAATAATGGTGAAATCGGGAATAAAATCCTTTAATTGATCCATTTCAGGTCTAATAAACATATTATTAACAAAATGAGCCTGCCATGCTTTTTTTGCAATGATTCTAACATTGATACTATAAGCTGGATCAAACCCTGCAAAACCATCAAAAAGATAGGTTTTAGAGCTATCTGAATTGTAATAATCAGTTACACTTTCGTACAATTCATCAAAAATCGATTCATCAATTTTTTTATTTACAGAACCCCACCATATCTTATCAGAAGAGCTAGCTTCATCAACGATATATTTATCTTTTGGAGAGCGACCGGTAAACTTTCCTGTATCTACTATGCTTACTCCTCGGGGACCAATAATCCCTTCACCATTTTTTACCGTTTCTTCAATTAAGCTTTCAACTGTCAAATTTCGATGTACTTCATTGATTTGATTTAAGCCTAAACTTTCAAGCTGCAATTCTTTTCCTGTTGTAATCATTTTATTTCCTATTTTGCCCCATGGGGGTGAGATTGCTTATAAACTTCTTTCATTTTTTCAGGTTTTACATGCGTGTATATTTGCGTTGAAGAAAGGCTAGCGTGACCAAGCAGGTCACCTACCGCTCTTATATCAGCTCCCCTATCCACAAGATGCGTGGCAAAAGAATGCCTTAAAATATGAGGTCCTAGACTTTTTCCTTCTGCGATCATTTTTATATAATTTCCAATTCTTCTTTGAACGGTTCTTTCGCTAATGCGCTTTTCGTTATTATTAACAAATAAAGGTGTCTCGTTTAATCTACTATTTAATGACAAGCCTCTAATTTTTAAATAATTTTCAATAGAAAATTTCGCTCTTTTTCCAAATGGAATCAAACGTTCTTTGCTCCCTTTTCCAAATACTTTAATAAGATGATTTTTTGCATCTAAAGAATTAATATTTAAATTAATTAATTCACTAAGCCTCATTCCTGTTGAATAAAATAGTTCCATTATTGCCTTATCCCTCAACCCTTTTTTGGTATTTTGGTCAGGTTGATTCATTAAGTCATCTATAATTTTTTCATCTATAAAATTCGGAAGCTTCTTTGGGATCTTTGGAGATTCTAAAAATAATGCAGGGTTATTACTTAAATAGTCAATATTGATTAAATGTCTAAAAAGAGACTTGATGCTTGCAAGCCTTCTTGCAACAGTTTTTTTAGAAAAACCTTTTTCGTATTGACTTGCTAAAAAATCTCTTATATCAATCTTTGATATATCTTTTATTTTTAGATTTTTGACTGATAAGAAAAGTAAAAAATTTTCAATATCATTTCTATAGGCTTTGATTGTATGCACAGAGAATTTTTTTTCTTTTTCAAGATAATTTATAAATGAAACAAAAATTGATTTATTTTTAGGCATTTAAATTAGTTATTTGAGTTCTTAATTCATTTATTTCATTGGGTATTTTTGCAGAAATAGCTATGGATTTTTTATTGATCGGATGAGTAAATATAATTTTTCTTGCATGTAAGGCATGCCTACCGAGTTGATTCATTGAAGCGTTTAGTTTTTTTGATACCTCAGGAATAAAGCCTTTTGATTTGTTTATTCCTCCACCATATTTCTCATCACCAAAAATTGGGTTACCTAAGCTTGAGGTGTGCACTCTTATTTGATGAGTTCTTCCTGTTTTTGGCTTAAAAATAACTTCACTATTGTATATACCCAGTGGTTTTGAAGCGTAGCCTGTAAAAGCCTCTTTTCCATCAGGGTCAACAATATAGGATGTTGGATCTTTTTTGCTTCGAGCAATTGAAGAGTGAATTTCACCTTCAGCGCTTTCATATTTTCCCCATACGATTGCAAAATATTCTTTACTTACGCTTCTTTTTTCAAACTGCTCTGATAGATTTGAATGAACATCGTTCCTTTTTGCAATTATTATTACCCCAGAAGTGTCTTTATCTAATCTATGAACAATGCCTGGTCTTAAATTGCCATTTAGATTTGATAGTTTCTTAAAATGATACACCAATCCATTAGCTAAGGTCCCATTTTTTTGGCCAGCTCCTGGGTGAACTGTAATTCCCGCAGATTTATTGATTGCAATAATAGCATCATCTTCAAAAAGTATTTCTAAATCAATGTCTTCAGGCTCAATGTTTTTAAGTTTTTCTTCTTTATCTAAAATAGTATACGATATTTTTTCTGTACCTTTAAGAATCAAGCTCGGTTTAGCTTTTTCCCCATCAACATAAACCATTCCCTCGGATATCATCTTTTTGACTATTGTTCTGCTTGATTCTATTAAATACTCTGATAAAAATTTATCTAATCTTTTATTGGCGCCATTTTCTGCTAGAATAGTAACCGCGCTCAAGAATGTGCACTTTCACGTTTTTTCTCTAAGATAATGCTATCTACCAATACCAATACCATGCCAACTGTAACATATGAATCAGCTAGATTAAATACATACCAATGAAAGTTTCCAATCATAAAATCGAGGAAATCAATTACCGCTCCTAAGAAAATACGATCAATTAAATTTCCAATAGCTCCAGCAATAATAAAGCTAATCCCAAGACGGATAACTATCGAGTGCGTACGAACTGACCAAAGATACCAAAATAAAAAAAGTGTTAATAATACAGATACGCTTGTAAAAATATAATACCCAAAAGGAAAATTAATTCCAAATGCCATTCCATCATTTGTGATATAGGTAAAGTGAAAAAAATTTTGAATCACCGGGATGGATTCATACAAAGACATTGTCTTGACCACAATAGTCTTTGAGATTTGGTCTGCAAGTACCAAAATGGCGCTTACAAACAAAACTTTCATTTCAAACCAAGCTTTTCATTTTCTTTACACTGTACGCATTTTGTTGCATTTGGAACCTCAATCATGCGCTCCTCAGGGATTAGAACATCGCAAACCTTGCATACCCCAAATGTTCCTTCTTCAATTCTTTCAAGGGCTACCTTTAATTTTTTAAAATAATCACTTTCGCGATTCATTAGCATAAAGCTTTTTTCTTGTTCATGCGAATCGGTACCCGCGTCTGCCATATGAACACTAAAAATTGAATCTGGGGTTACTCCACCCTGCTTGTTCGAAGCCGTACCAATGCCTTCTTTTATTGTTTCAATATCCTCAGAAACAGAACCCATTTTTTTTGTAATAGCCTTTTTAAACTTTTCTAGCTTTGCTTTAGAATATTTATTAGCCAAATTTATTTCCTTTCAATTTTTACTCTTTCTAAACCAACATTAAAAACCTGGTCGTTCATTTTAAAAGAACCAGAGAATTCACCCTCGCTAGTTAATTCAATAATTTCAACAGCTAAAATTTCATTCATAAATAACTCTTTATATTTATGAATTGACTCGCCAACTAGACCATCTGCCTTTATATAAATTTTTATACGGTCTTCGACGGCAAAATTAGCATCTTTTCGCATAGTTTGCACATGTCTAATTATATCTCTAATAATACCTTCTTTTATTAAACTATCGCTTAAATTTGTACTAAGACCCACTGCTACAGTATCGTCCCCAGCGCAAGTCCACCCTTCCTTTGATTCTTGATCAAAAAGCAAATCTTCTCTAAGAATAAATATCTTATTATCTATTTGGTATTTTT
>JAYZHS010000025.1:0-4311 GCA_036166315.1 Fidelibacterota bacterium | reverse complement strand
ACCTGAGAAAAAGAAAAACTAAAAAAAATAATTATAGTTAAGAATTTATTGAATTGTTTTGCCATGTGGATGTTTAATATAGTTACCTTTTTCTCCTTTCTTTACAGATACCATCACCAAGGAAGCTACACAAGCCAATCTAGGATCTGTTTTTCCTCCCTCAGCGTATGCTTTGACTTCAATATGTATAGATGTGGTCCCTGCAGAAACGATTGCAGCGGTAAAATTTACCCAATCACCTAGATATACTGGCTCTTTAAATTCGACCTGTTCAATAGTGCGAGTTACCGCACCATCAGCTTGAGAGCCTTTTAGAAAACGATGAGCCACTTTTGCTGCGGCTAAATCAACCCATGCAATCATTTGTCCACCAAAAAGAGTTCCGACTACATTGATATGGTCTGGCATTACAAATTGAGAATATTTTGCTAAATATTGTGACATTTTGATTCTTCCCGATATTTTTTTGATTAAAAAGTAAGGCCTTTCAAATAAATCCTTGAGAAAAAGTTTATTTTAAGAAAGTTATTAAAATAAGTTTTTTTATTATGATCGCGCAACCCTTTCTCCTTCTTCAACATCTACTTTAGCCAGCATAATTCCACCTAAAACAAATAACATTATTACTGAAAGAATTCCAATCCTCGGGTTTCCTGTTACCAAGCCAATATAGCCAACTAAGGGCGGTCCAATAATAGCAGCAAATTTTCCAAACATATTATAAAATCCAAAAAATTCCGCAGCATTTGATTTTGGAATAATTGTGGAATATAATGAGCGACTTAAGGCCTGAATCCCACCCTGGAAGCATGCTATCATAACAGCAATCGCATAAAAGTGCCATTCCTTTGATACGAGTGATGCAAAAATAGATATTAAGATATAGCCAATTATGCCGATGAAAATTCCGCGCTTTATTCCAATTTTGGAAGCAAACCAATTGTAAATCAATGTAGCTGGGAAGGCAATGAATTGAACTAACAATAATGCAGTTATCAATGCAGACGTAGAAAATCCAATGCTGGTCCCATAATCCACTGCCATCCTAATAACAGTATCCACGCCATCGATGTAAAACCAATACGCGATCAAGAAAGTAGTTACAACTTTAAATTTTTTAATGGTAGCTATAGTAGATTTTAATTGATTGAATCCTAATTTGATAGAATTGGTGATTCCAATATTTTCTGAAACTGATGGTTCTTTTACAAATACCATAATAGGAATTGAAAAAACTGCCCACCATATAGCTACAGTCAAGAAGGATAATTTAATTGCGCTTGCAGCATCTGAAATGCCAAAAAGCTCAGGTTTGAGATACATCAAAACATTAATTAAGAATAAAATTCCACCCCCTATATAACCCAAGGCATAGCCAAACGATGAAACAAAGTCTCTTTTTTCTTTTGGAGCTACACTCGGGAGAAGGGAATCATAAAAGATATTTGCAGACATAAAACCAATAGAGGCAGTAACATAAAATACAATTGCAATTACCCACTGGCCTTGATTGATTATCGATAAGGTTCCGGTACTAATTATTCCAAGGAAAGCAAAAAATATTAATAGCCTCTTTTTTACGGACGCTTTATCTGCGATGGCACCAAGAAATGGTGCTAGCGTAGCAACCAGAATTGAGGCTATAGAGTTGGCTAAGCCCAAATACCATGTGGTAACAGTTACTTCTGCCGATGTAGACCAATATTGTTTAAAAAAAATAGGGAAAAAACCAGCCATCACGGTTGTAGAGAAAGTGCTATTCGCCCAATCGTATAGCGACCAGGATAATATTTCTTTTTTATTCTTGTATACCATTTTTACTTATACATTTTACCATGCTTGAAGATAGGTGCTAATTTGAATCCATGATGATAAATTTCCATACGTATGATAAGTTAATGGATAAGGCATGAACCAGCTTGCTCCAAATTCTAATTCAAATTGAAAAGGCCCAATCATTTGGAAAGGATCTAAATTAATTAAGTTAAGCTTAACAAATTGAGTGGTTTGCATTTTTTGTGTGTCATAACCGCTCCTTTTAGCCATCCATTGGTTCCATGTCTGATTGTTTGAAAAATATTTATCACGACCATTTGTATTCCAATCAAACCCTGTTGAAAAGAACACCTTTTTTGGAATAAGCTCTATTTGTGCCTTCATCATTGCGCTAATTTCTGGAGATTTTTTTCGAAATACTGTTCCAATTGCTTTTGCAATTGAATCTGGACCTGCATTTTCTATCCAAAGAAAAGAAATGGGGGGGTTAATTGTATCCTTTTGAAAATTAGAAATACCTACAGACCAGTTTATATTGAATAATCTTCCCCATCCTTTTCTATAAAATTCGCCAAAAATTCTTAGCCTTAGCTCAGTTAGGCCCTCACCGATCGGTAATTGTTTAAATTGATCTGGGATACCATTTTTATCCTTACTATTTGGATCATACTTTTTTAACCTCTCAGCAAATGGAAAAATCATATCTAGCCCTGAGTATATTGAGAATCTTTGTCTGCCTCCCCTCCAGGCAGGAACACCGCGAATTAAGATATTTATTCCCATAGAAATATCAGATAAACCTTTGTTTGATTTTGATTTAGGATAATAATAATTTATTAAATCATCGAGCTGATTGGATGAAGAATCAGAACTCCAATCATATTTTTCATTAATTTTTTGTATATAAGGCACATTTAAAACGAAAGTTGCTTTATCTGTAAATCCATATTCAATATTCATCATGGTTTGATTGATTGTGCGCTCAAAAAATTGATTGATCAGATAATTAGTTGTATCAATCTTGTATGAATGTTGCATTCCATTAGATAAGCTTTCAGCCTTCCAATTTCCAGATGTATAACCTTGATTATAGGTTATTCTCCAAACATTTTGAGGAATCGTAAAATGTGTTTGAGCGAATGGTTTTGAAAACAAAAGTGATGCAATAACTAAAGCGAGATATCTCATTGAAGCTTAATAAATAAGAAAGCGCTGACGAAATTCGTTGAATTTAATTACGTCTTTTAACCATAGTGGGGGTAAATAATTTGCTGGCTTGCCTTGCGCAGCAAAAACCCGTAACTGGCTATGCCCATACAACATATCAATGCGATTGAATTCTGCCCATTTGAATTCCCTTGGATAAAGTTGATTTGCTAGAATAATAATCGATGTTGCAGTCGCTAGCGGATCGTACAAATTTGGATCTATAATTTGAATATCTACACCGCTACACAACTCATCAACATATATTGGAGGCGATTGATCCGTTTGTTTCATTCTTGGAATGTATTCCACTGGCAAAATTTTTATCCCTGGTAATTTCAGTTGCGATAATTTATCAGCAAGATGATAACCAGATAGCCACGGCGCGCCTGCTCTCAAATAAGGTCTATCTGTTCCTTTACCATCATTCAAGTTTGTTCCTTCCAAAAGACCAAAGCCTGAAAAAGATAAATTAGTTCGAATAGATTTTATCGATGGATGTGGATTGATCCACGGGTGTTCAGACTGATCTAACCAATAAGACCTTTTCCAGTTGACCATTGGAATAATAGTTAAATTAGCTCTTTTAAGATCTTTTATCCATCCCATCTCGTTTGCCATAATTGCTAATTCCCCTATTGTTAATCCGTGCCTAATGGGAACAATATGGTAGCCTTCAAATGATTGGAATTTTGCCCGAATTACAGGACCATCAACTCGATCACCTCTCAGCGGGTTTGGCCTATCAAGAATAATAACCGGAAGGCTCCACTCGCTTGCAACCTCTAAAATCTTTGTCATAGTCGAAATGTAAGTTGAAAATCTTACTCCTGTATCCTGTATATCAATCAAAATTACATCAAGATCTCGAACGGACCAGGCAGGAGGCTTCATGTTTCTTCCAAAAACTTCTACAATTCTTGCGCCGTGGTCAGGGTCATATTTTTCGCCATCTTTCATTTTAAAGCGTTTATCCTGCTGAGTGAAAAGTCCATACTGCGGTGTAAATATCACTTCAACTTTAACTTTGGAATATTTTTTTAGTATATCTAAAAGATGGTGCCCTTTACGATTGACAGCAGTTTGATTTGTAAAAACCCCAACAGATTTATCATACATGGGTTTAAAATCCATCTGCTCAAGTACGTCAAGTCCATAGAATACTGACGGATGAAAAGATAGGTCCGGAACAGGCATGACAACGCTATGCTTAAACGACTGACAAAATGCAATCGAGGAGCAAAAAAAGAGGGTATTTATAAAATGTGTTGATTTAATTGAAGTATTCATGAATTAGAATTACATATATAGTTTAATTTTTATATTTTC
>JAYZHS010000024.1:0-20251 GCA_036166315.1 Fidelibacterota bacterium | reverse complement strand
TTGAATCTATCGAAATAAATTTAATTAAAATTAAACCCGGTATGGTAGAAAGCATAACCCAGTAAAAAAAGCTTGTATATCCTACGCTTTCTTGAATAGCTCCACTAAACATTCCTGGTATCATCATACCTAGCGCCATGATCCCTGTGCATATTGCGTAGTGAGCAGTTTTATGATTGCCATCAGAAATCATCATCATATAAAGTAGATAGGCAGTAAAGCCAAATCCATAGCCAAATTGTTCTATAGAAACAAGAATACCTATAAGCGTCATGTTGTCTGGTTGCGCATAGGCCATATATACATAAACTAGATCAGGTAATTTCATTGCTAGCGCCATCCAAATTATCCAATACTTTAATCCATTCTTTGCTATAAAAAATCCACCAACAATCCCACCCAGGGTTAGCATTGCTATTCCAAGAGTACCATAAATGAAACCATATTCTGATGTTGATAGCCCTAGCCCTCCAGACTCGTATGAATCAAGCATAAATAACGGAGCAATTTTTACCAATTGCGCTTCTCCGAATCTATAGAGCAAGATGAATAATACAATCAGTAAAATTTGGGGTTTTTTAAAATAAGCCTTAATAATCTCAAAGTATTCTTTTACAACATCTTCCTTAGCTATATTGAATTCTTCTTGATCGTTTTCAGGTCTAGGTAAAGCCCATTTATGATAAGCAGCTAAAATGATAAATAGTCCAGATAAAATTCCAAAAACTAATGACCAAGCAAGTTTAAGATTACCAGTGATATTTTCTAGCTGACCTGCAATAATTACAATTATTCCCTGTCCAAAAAGAATCGCAAACCGATAGAAAGTATTTCTAATTCCAATGAACCAAGATTGATCATGGCTAGATAAACCTAACATGTAGAATCCATCCGCTGCAATATCATGAGTTGATGAACTAAATGCCATTAGCCAAAAGAATACCAATGTATATTGTAGTGCATTAGTGGTAGGTATGGTTAAAGCTACGCCTGCTAAGCTTGCTCCAATAACGAGTTGCGTAAGAACGATCCAATAACGCTTTGTTTTAATTATATCTACGAATGGACTCCATAGTGGCTTAATAACCCATGGCAAATAAAGCCAACTGGTATACAAAGCTATTTCTGTATTGGATATATTTAGTTTTTTATACAACACTACAGATACAATCATCACAAAGGCATAGGGTAGTCCTTCTGCAAAATATAGACTAGGTACCCAAGACCACCCTTTTGTTTTTGAATAGCTATTCATCTAATATAAATTTTTTATTTCTGTTCCTGGATAATAATGACTAAGTATTTGATTTGAATTTTTCCCTCTTAATGCCATACCTAAAGCACCGATTTGGCACAAACCAACTCCATGCCCCCATCCTTTGCCATTAAGATTAAATCCTTGCTCTTTTTTTTCAATAGTAAACGCAGAGCTGAATAGGAAAGAATTTGACAAAAGATCTCTGATTTTGTATTCGGATTCAATAATATGACTCTTCTCATTATTTTCTTTATCTACGTAAACAACTTCTAAATTATATATTCTATCTGACTTTCCAGTTTTGAGTGCTATAATATTTACAATCTTTTTTGCATGCCTATCATAATCATTCTTCAAATTTTTTATAATAGATTTATTTTCAATTTCATGATTCCAATGGTAATAATCTAGATCCTCATCTACAGATCCAATAAACCTTGCGATTGATTTATCTGGAAATTGTGATGGATTACAATAATTAACCCCTTTTTCATCGCAATCATTAATTGAAATCAAATACGGAACTGGCTTGCCGGACCAAACATTTTCATAATTCTCTGTTTTACCACCACAGGATTTTGAGTATCGAGCATCGCAAATAGAATCATCAAAAATTAACACCTTGCCATGTGAATCATTAGCAGCTTCTATTGATTCAATAGTGCAATTACCCATACCTTGATATCTCTGACAGCAATCATCATTGCATACATCGAAGCCTAGCGATTTATGTTTTTGTTCAGAGCTTGCGAGTAGCCATGAGCGAGCAACTATTGTTTGTGAGATGAGAAATTCTTTCGGGCAATGTTGGCTCATCTCTGAAGTTGCAACGCATTTTAGATAGTCTTCTAGTTTTAATTTGTTAATGACCATTATATTGTTTTCAGCGATCATAAATTCAAGGCTACCCCAATATTTTACATCGACTACTTTTTCCCAATGAAATCCTCTGCCAGCCACCACTTCCTTGATCATGGAAAAAATCTTTTTTGAATCAATGGTTGGATTAATAATTATTTTTTGTGTTGCAACATCCAGCTCATCTATCCTTAGTCTATGGTCATTAATAGAGATTGTTATATTAGAATTATTTTTACAAGAAGGGTAAATCTTCTCATTCGTCTCAATTTCAAAAGAATCACTTTCTGATAAAATAAGCTCAATATTTTTAATATTATCAGCAGGCAGGATTATACCTACTCTGATAATAGGTTCTTTAGATGGAATTATTTTAGAGGTCATGAAATTTCCATCCATGCTTTTGCGCCTAAACCGATGATTGGAGCCTCTCTTAAGTTTGACAATACAATTCTATCATTATCTAAAAAATGTTCTTTTATAATTCCTCCATGACCAATGCATAGCTCATCGAAGTCAGTTTTTATTTGTTCAAAGATATTTTTTCCAGCTTTAGAGTTAAAAAATTGCGATAATCTTTGCCCAATAACTATTCGATCCAATAATAATCGATGATAAGAATGCGATTTATCAATTTTTCTTTCTACAACAAACTGATTATCCCAACCTTCGTAAATCGTCCGCACTCTTTCAAAAATTAATAATGCAAAAACTTTACTAATAGACATGATTGATTTTTCTGTATGTTCATTAATTGCTGGCATAGATAAAAGAGATTCGATAGATGCTCCATTTTTTGATTTTAGCTCCCATGTTTTTGCAATCCAATTTGACTGACTATCAAAACTCAGTAGTTTATCATTTAGTTTCATTCCATCTGCTATTCCAGTACCACCACCCATATAGTAGGCATTACTTATGCCTCTGAAAAAACCGTTTGTTGCAAATTCTTCACCCCATGCACACATATCAGAATCACTTTCAATATTTGAAATATTGCTAGAAGTTTCAATTTCGGATTGGATTTTTTTACAGAGATCAGGTAATCTTGGGCCATTAGACATCGCTACAATACCTTTTTTATCTTCTGATTTAATTCCAGGCATTGCAAAAGAAATAAATGAATCTGTGTATCCACCTAATTGTTTAATAACATTTAATAATGTCTCTATATATGCTTGACCTTGGGTTTTTTCATTTTGCAATATCGGCGCACCATTTAATTGCTCTGACAAATCGATTGGTTTAAAAGAATGATCAAAGGATGCATGGTCTTTGTAGTTCAGTTCAATTATATTTCCCGATATATCAAAAGTATCTTCATTTACCCGTTCAATAATTGCTCCGCATACCTTTGAGGCGCCTCCATCAATTCCTAGTATTTTCATTGAAGTCCAATCATTGTTTTTAGATTAATTATTCGATCATAAGATTTTACTAGCCTTGAAATTGTTATTTTGTTTCTTTTCAATAAATCATCAATGATATGATGTATTTTTTTTACTATGTCTGGGTCGTATTCTAAGTTATTCCCAAAGCAGAAAATATCGACACCAGCATTGATCATAAGCTCAATGATTTGTTCTAAGCTATATTTATTTTTCAATGCTTTCATTTGAGGGTCATCGCTAATTACCACCCCAGTGAAATTCATTTTTTTTCTTAATAAATCTGTCAAGATTGATTTGGATAGTGTAGCTGGATATTCATCATCAAGGTATTTATTAAATAAATGGGAAGTCATAATTGCTGAAATAGTCTTTGAATCAATGAGATTTTGATAAGGAAGAAGTTCTTTTTCTGACCATGATTCAGAGACATCTACCCATCCTTCATGGGTATCACCAATTGAACTTCCTTGGCCAGGGAAGTGTTTTGCTACTGCAATTATATTATTATCCATATGCGTATCAATAACTATTTTTGCATGATTAGTAAGCTTATCTGGGTTTGAGGAAAATGATCTTTGTTTCTTAATAATGATATTATCTTTTGATAATAATAGATCCAATACAGGTGCAAAATTCAGATTTATTCCATTTTCTTTTAAGGTTTTAGCTGTACGAAGTGCTTCTTTGGCGGTTTGTTCAAGATCGTTAATTTTTCCCAAATTTTCCCAGCTAGTTGAAGGCTCAAATCCATATTTAGTTTTTAATCTATTCACTTTTCCGCCTTCTTGATCTACGCCAACCAATAAAGGAATATCACTTAAGCGCTGAAGATCAGATGTGAATTTCTGTAATTGCTTTGGAGATCTTATATTATGAAGTGATGGGGGTGAAATTGTGATATCTTCATCGTATAGGATAATTCCGCCAATCTGGTAACCTTGGTTTAATTTAAAAAAATCTTTTGCTGCAGCGATATCATGGCCTTTTATTCCGACCATTATCATTTGACCGATTAATTCTGACACATTAGAGGATATATTTTTCATATGAATAATTTAATAAAGTTAAAGATTTAATAAGGGAAGTAAAGTTAATTTTTATCATAGCATGCTTAGGATAATTACTCTACTTTTCTCAATTACATTATTAACCTGCTCGGGAGCTGGAACAATTCCTCCTATACAATCATCTTGGGCTGAATCTACACTTAAAAAATTATCATTGAGAGAAAAGATTGCGCAAATGATGGTTTATAGAATGAATATGAAATTCCTGAATTATGAAAGCGATGAATGGAAAGAAATTGAGGAGCTTATTAAAACTGATGGTATTGGGATCTTGCATATCTGGTTTGGTGAAGCCGGCAGTGCCTTGACGCTGCTAAATAAAATGCAAAAAGAATCTAAAGTACCTATGCTGGTAGAAGCTGATATTGAGTCTGGTCTTGGTAGAAGATATAGCGGAGCTGTGACAATCCCCCCAATGATGGCAATTGCAGCAACCGGTAATCCCGAATATGCTTATGAAGCAGGAAGGATTTCTGCCATTGAAAGCCGTGCTGTTGGAATTCATTTTAATTTAGCACCTGTTGTTGATGTTAATAATAATCCAAAAAATCCAATAATTAATACTAGATCATTTGGAGAAAATGCTGATTCTGTTTATCGCTATTCAAAAGAATTTATTAAAGGTCTGCATGATTATGGAATGCTAGCAACTGCAAAACATTTCCCAGGTCATGGAGACACAGAAACTGATTCACACTCTGCACTAGCTCAAATACCAAGCGATTCAGCTAGATTATGGTCAACAGAACTTCCCCCCTTCAGAAATGCAATACAATCTGGCGTAGATGCCATTATGGTTGCTCATGTCAATGCCCCTGATTATCAAAAAAATGCTGATGAACCTGCTACACTTTCCTCCTTCTGGATACAAGATATACTTAAAAGAAAACTTGGTTTTAATGGTGTAATTATCACTGACGCAATGGGAATGGGGGGGATTATAAAGAATTATTCAGATGCTTATGCATTGATAGCTACTATTAATGCTGGTGCTGATATAATTATTCAAAATAACGAAATGAAACAGTCAATTGACCTTGTTGAGAGGGCAGTTTTAGATGGTTTAATTACAGAAAATAGAATCGATTCATCGGTAATAAAAATATTAAAAATGAAGGAAAAAGTAGATCTCCATAAAGATCGCTATATTTCTTTGGATGAAACATATTCTCAGATGGGCAAAAAGCAAAACTTTGAAACTGCCGATGAAATCGCTTCGAAGTCACTTACTGTTGTTAGAAATAAAAACAATATCCTGCCACTTGACCCTGATCTGAATGAAGAAATATATGTGATAGATCTTTATGATGGCCCCAATAATCATACAGAGAGCAGTTTGACAAAGCAGCTAAGGCAAAGCAAACGAAAATTCAAAACATTTCAAATTGATAAATCTGATAGTTTGGCAATTGCAGACTATATTTTAAATCAAATCCCAGCTGAAAAAATAATTTTTGTCAATGCATTTGCTAATCCAGTTGAATGGAAGGATAATATCTTCTTGCCAGAGGTTGAAGCTGAGTTAATAAATAGGTTAATTCAAAAGAGCAGTAAAGTCATTGTGACGAGTTTCGGTAGTCCGTATTTAATTCAAGATTTTCCTGATACACCTGTATATATTTGCGCATATAAAGGAAGCGGTATTATGCAAGATGCTGTTGCAAAATTATTAATGGGAAAAGAAAGCGCTAGCGGGATTTTACCAGTATCAATACCTGAAATTGCTTCAATAGGATCTGGCTTGTTGATTGAATCTAAACCCTGGCGCGTACAAGAAAATCCTCTAGAACCTGCAACGGAGCTAATACGAATTAGAGCAAGCGAGATTGGAGCAGATATTTCAAAGGTCAAAAAGTATATAAATCAAGCCATCCAGGATTCAGCTTTTCCTGGAGGCGTAATGCTTGCTGCGAAGAGTGGGCAGATTTTTTTGCATGAATCCTTTGGTCATCATACTTATACAAAGAAAAACTCTGTCTCAAGGGGAAATATTTTTGATTTAGCATCTATAACAAAAGTAGTTTCTACTACATCTGCAATCATGAATCTAATTGAAGAGAATAAATTAAGCCTTGATGATAGAGTTGTAGATTATATTCCAGAATTCAAGGGTAGGCAAGAGAAGTATTTTACCCAAAAAACTGGCACCACGATTCGCCATTTAATTAACCATACATCGGGACTTCCTCCATTCAAACAGTATTATTTGATGGATGGCAATGTGCAAACAAGAATGGATTCTGTAATGAACACAGAACCGCAAAGAGCACTAAATGATACAACCATCTATTCTGATATTGGTTTAATCGTACTAGGCAAAATCGTTGAGGTTGCAGCTAAAACCACACTGGATAATTATGTTGATTCAGTAATATTTGAACCCCTTGGAATGAAGTCAACATTTTTTAATCCTCCTTCTAAAAAAATTAACCGAATCATCCCAACTGAAAATAGCAGATTTCATAAAAAATTGATTAGAGGGTTCGTGCATGATGAAAATGCACATAGCATTGGTGGGGTTGCAGGTCACGCTGGTCTTTTTTCTACAGCAAAAGATCTCGCAATATTTTCACAGATGATGCTTAATGGTGGTAGATATGGATGGAAAAGAATTTTCATCGAAGACACAATCAATAATTTTACAAGAAGAACTAATGAAATTGAAGGAAGCTCTTACGGATTAGGTTGGGATACTCCATCAGGAAAAGCATCCGGAGGTATATATTTATCAAACGATAGTTTTGGGCATACAGGATACACAGGTACTTCGCTATGGATTGATAGAGAAAACCAAATTTTTGTTATTTTACTAACAAATGCTGTGCACCCTGATCGATCTTATAAGAAAAAAAGCTATTTTGACTGGAGGCAGCGTTTACATTCATCCGTATATGAGTCTTTAGGGTTTGCATTAAAAAATGAAAGTTTGGATCTACGAGATAGGTGGAAAAAGGAATAAAATTGGGAAGAAACTATACTTTACCTCTGATTCTTTTTTTTATTTATCAATTTGGTTGTGAGTCAAAAGAAGAATGGATTAATACCCTTCCTAAGCCTTGGACATTATCAGAGAATGACTTTTCAGAGATAGTACCCAAATTTCATAAAAAATTTCCCAAGTTCCACGATAGGCTTAAAGCTTTTTCAAAATGGCAGATTGGTACACCTTATAAAATATTTTGCTTAGGCGAAGAAGTGCAACCTGACCCTGATCCAATATTTAGGTTAGATGTATCTGATTGTACCGTTCATATTCTTACAGGATTAGCAAGCGTGCAAAGCAAATCCTGGGATGAGGCAAAAGAAAACCTTATACAAATTCATTATAAAACCAATAACGAAGGTAAAAGCATCCCTTCATATAAACGCAGATGGCATTTTACAACTGATCGTATCCAGGATAATCTTTCTACGCAAGATATCACCAGTTCTTTTTTTCCAGATAAACAATTAAAGAAGCAAACAATTATACTTAACCAAAAAGAAAATGGCGATGAATTCCTTGAGCTTGACTGGACTAAGAAGACAACCGCTAGATATATACCAAACGATAAGATTACAACTGATTTGTTGAATAAGTTGCCAGCTATTGTGGGTGTTGCGTTTGTAAAGGAATCTTATTTTAAGATGGGTTTGATGATTGCTCATGAAGGTATGATCATTGATCAAAAAGACATCATTCATGCATCGCAAGAATTCAATCAAACTGTTCGAATGGATTTTATGGATTATTATTTTAAAAAAAATACACCCCGGTTTGATGGTGTAATGATTTTTGCATTTCATCCGTTAGAAAGTTAAGCCTTTGCACTGGATAGATCAGTCGGTTATAATATTTTTTTTGCTCTCATTTTCTATTTATGGCATTTGGCAGGCAAAGAACAATCAAACATCTAAAGATTATTTTTTAGCAGGAAAAAATTTGCCATGGCCTGTTGCTATGTTTTCAATAGTGGCAACAGAAACATCTGTTCTAACATTTATTAGCGTTCCTGGGCTAGCGTACAGAGGAGATTGGTTTTTTCTTCAACTTGCCTTTGGCTATATGATAGGAAGAGTATTAGTTAGCATATTCCTTTTACCTCAATATTTTAAAGCTGGCGTCGTTTCAATATATGAGGTTATAGGTTTTAGATTTGGTGAGCTCTTTCAAAAAATTGCCTCACTCATTTTTTTGATCACCAGGGTATTAGCTGATGGGGTTAGATTTTTAGCAACAGCTGTTATTGTGCAGGTGATTACGGGTTGGCCCTTGTTTATGGCGGTTCTTGTCATTGGTGCTGTAACATTGATTTATACGCTTTCTGGGGGCATAAAAACGGTTATCTGGATTGATAGTGTTCAATTCATTTTATACCTGCTTGGTGGGTTAATTTCAGTTGTAATAGCATTAAACTATCTTGAGATCCCTTTATTTGAAATAATTTCAAATTTGTCTTCCTCCAATAAGTTGAAAATTTTTACAGTTGAAGGAAATTTATTCTTTGACCCTTACTTTTTTCTTAGTGCAATTATTGGTGGAATATTTCTTTCATTCTCTTCTCACGGAATTGACCACATGATGGTTCAGCGGGTCTTAAGTACAAAAAATATTAAATCTGCAAAAAAAGCAATGATTGGGAGCGGAATTATTGTGTTTTTGCAATTCACCATTTTTTTATTTGCAGGATCTCTTATTTATTTAGTAACAAATAATATGGATATCCAGAAGGACCGAGAGTTCACTTATTTTATAGTTAACTTTCTACCAATAGGGGTAAAAGGACTTTTGCTTGCTGGTGTTCTTTCTGCTGCAATGTCAACGCTGAGCTCCTCAGTGAATTCGTTAGCCTCTTCTACAATTACAGACTGGTTCAAAAAGAAACAGAGCATTAAAACATCACGTATAGTCAGTATGGCATGGGGTACTATTTTAATTTTGATAGCCTTGGTTTTTAATGAAAGCAATACGGCAATTATTGTTGTTGGACTTGAAATTGCATCATTTACTTATGGCGCATTACTTGGACTGTTTATACTTAGCAAAATGAAAAGAAATTTTCTATCAATTAGTCTTATTGGAGGTCTTCTATCAAGTTTAATTATTGTATTTGGATTGAAATATATGGGCTTTGCTTGGACAGTCTTTATTGGTATAGCTGCCTCTTCAAATATATTTGTAGCTTTACTTATAGATAAATTCTGTAAAATATTTTATTCAAAATAATCCAATTATAATTCAAATTTCTGATTAAGAAATGTTGCACCGTAGCCTTGATTATTTAGTTTTTTCCTTAAATCGGAATCAGGGTTAAGTAATGGGTTCGTATGGTTAAAATGTATGAAACTTATCTCAACATTATTTTTGATTTTTTCAAAATATTCGATTGATTCAACAATAAATGGATGAGGTATTTCTGACATATCTCTTCCCGCAACTTCTCCATCATTGAAAAATGTTCCATCCAGCAATGCAAATTCATTATCTGATATTACTTCCAATACATCAACATTCCATTTATTCCATTTATCAATATCCGGTATGAAGATCAATGATTTTTGAGGTCCATTAATTTTATACCCAACAGTTTCAGAAAATTCATCTCGATGGGGCACAATAAATGGTTTGATAGTCAATCTTTTATTTAATACAACTTCCTTGTCCTCTTTTATTCTATTTATTTTAACATTCTTTAGATCAATCAACTGGCTCCAAGGGCCATTGGTTTGTAAATATTTTGTCATTTTTGGGGCTGTATATAATGGCATATTTTTATATCCCATTGTTTCTCTTCCTAGATACATCAGTCCTGCATAGTGCCCAATATGTGCATGCGTGATAAATATCCCTTTAATCTTATTATCTTTTGAGAGCTGATTGTGTTGGTAAGGAAAATCGGGAGTAGCATCGATCATCCATGCTTCGTTTGAATTGGGATCAACAATACCTAAAGAGGTTACAAAAAATTCTTTCTTTGAATTTGACCATCTTTTAACGCAGCACTTTTTGTTGCAACCAGCATGTGGAGCTCCACCATCTTGAGTAGTCCCTAGAACAATAACATAAGGATGTTCAAGTGGTTTTGAAGAACAGCTTAAAAACAACAAGAAGATCACTAAATATAAATTGTTACGGATCATTTTATTTCTGCTAGTTGGCTTACAATTTTGTCTTGGAGTTCACGGAAAGGTAAAGACGATCCTTTGTATCCATTCATTAGTATAGAAAATGCTATTGGCTCTTTATCAGGGTTTAGTATATAGCCTGAGAAAGTTGAGACACCAGACAATGAACCAGTTTTTGCATAAACACCATTTGGAAGGGCTCTGTCAAGCAGTGTTCCTTTTTCACCAGTAAAGGATAATATGCTCAATAGATTATTTCTTATTTCTGAATTATGATATGCCCAGCTTAATAATGAAATAAAATTATTTGCACTAGAATAATTGTATCTTGAAACACCTGATCCATCGCTAATAGAGAAACTAGTAGTATCCAAACTTACCTCGTCATGTAAAAAAACCTTCATTGCATGCAAGCCATTTTGCCAGTTTCCTTCAATTTGACTGTATTCATAGCCAATTATTTTTACAAGTAATTCAGCCGTAAGGTTATCGCTTTCTACCATAAGATTCTTAAGTATAGATGGCAAAGGCTTTGAGTAGTGGGTCGCAATTTCTGTTCCTGAATTGCTATAGATACCTTTATTTAATTTTTTGATATCCAACCCCTTTTTTATTAACATCTCTCTAAAAAGATACCCGGTGTAGTTAGTAGGTTCATCTACATTTCTAATAATAGTATCGACTGATGAGGTATCCATTACGCTTCCAGTGATTAAAAATGAATTTCTATTATTTTTCCAATCCCGAGTTATTTTTAGCTTTTCAAAGTCTACTGTATCATTGACAGTAAAAGCTTGGTTGAGAAAAGTATAGTAGCTTGAATAAGGATATGTTTCGATGTTGATGAGATTACCATTTGTGCTTGGATTGATTATGAAATCAATACAATTATCATTTACAGAAAGGGCGCTGATTTGAGCAGAATACCACTCATCGCCTTCATCCCACATCCATCCAGGCCCATATGTGAGTGAGTCCATAATCGTATCATCTAATATTATTTCATTTATTGATGGATGTTTGATTGCAACAATATTTGCCAATGAATCTAGCTCATTCAAAGAAAGATCAGGGTCACCGCCACCCACTAGAAAGATTTTATTTCCATCTCGATAAATAGAGGTTCTGAACACATAGCTAGTATCCAAAATGGCAATAGCTGAAAGAGATGTATATAATTTATTATTACTTGCAGGATTAAAAAGCGATTTGCCATTTAATTCAAAAATGGTTTCACCAGAACTTAGATTTATAGCTTTAATTCCTATATTTGTCTCTAGTCTAGATTCATCTATTAATTTATTTATGGAATTTTTTACAGTGAATAAGCCATCAGGTTTATAGATTTGAGGAGGTGAATAGCAGCCAGAAAGCGCTAGCGTTAAAATTAAAACCAAGTTTTTATTCATAAAGCCAATATTGTCTTGACGTTTTTTTGAATTGTTCAAGAGCTAGCTCAAATTGGTTTTTTTTGTCTGAAGTGATTTGTTCAGAAAATTTTGCATTTCCCCATAGGCGATTTATTCCTGATGTTCTTAATTTGAAATATGCAGGATATTTTTTCTGAATTATATTAATTATCTCCATACCAGTTTTGACACTTTTATACTTATCGCGATCGGTTACAATAATTTCTGCTCCATGGCAAACCTGATTTTTATACTTGGGATTATTAGCCATGCCTTTAATGGGGGTGGGAATAAATGTCACAGGTTTAAAAACTACACCAGGTAAATTTAGATTATTTAATTCTATTGCTAGGTCTTGTTTGTTAATCCATGGGGCACCGAATCGCTTAAAAGGCTTTTCCGTCCCTCTCCCTTCGCTAACATTAGTTCCTTCAAGTAGACACATTCCTGGATAAATGATTGCGGTTTGCAAATCTGGTATGTTTGGCGATGGCTTGATCCATGGAAAACTAGTTTCATTATACCAAAAATCTCTTTTCCAGCTTTCCATTTTTATTACTTGAAGTTTTGGTTGATTTTCAATCCACTTTTCACCATTGATCATATATGCCAATTCACCTACTGTTAATCCATATCGAATTGGAATAGGATAATACCCGACAAAAGTTTGAAACTTCAGATCAAGGAGTGGGCCTTCAATTGAATTTCCTTTAATCGGATTAGGTCTATCAAGAACTATTACCTCTGTGCCAGCTCTTGATGCGCTTTCCATCACTAAACCTAAGGTGGTTATGTATGTATAAAACCGCGCGCCAACATCTTGAATATCATAAATAATTATATCCAAACTTTTCATTTGTTCATCTGTGGGTTTACGATTACTTCCATATAAACTTACAACTTCAGGCAGTGACTTGATTTGACCATCATAATTAACCTTCTCACCGGCAGCAGCTTCGCCAAATAGTCCGTGTTCTGGCGAAAATATTGTTTTGATATAGACATCTTTTTCGTTCATCAAGCGCTTGTAGTTTGGGATTCCATTTGCATCCACACCTGAATGGTTTGTTACGAGTCCTATAGCTTTATTTTTGATCAAATTAATATGCTCATCAATCAGCACATCAAGACCAACCTTTATTTTTGACAAATTAACCCTAGGTTGATTTTTTCTTGATTCAGATTCAACTTGATGAATCGATTTTGTTTGTTGAGAGCAGCTTATTAAAAGAATTATAATGGGATAAAGAATTTGCTTCATTATTTTAATAGCGTAAATTTTTTGTTTACCAATTTCTTTCCTTGGGCAAGGTAGACTATATAGATTCCTGATGGGGCTTTGTTGCCATCTTTCATTAATCCATTCCAGTTAAATCTCTGAATCTTTGTAGGTAGAGATAGGGCAGACATCTTAAATATCTCTCGACCCATTAGGTCTGTTATGGTCAAGTAAGCTATTGGCGATAGTTCTCGAACTTCAAACTCAATTGATATAGAACTGTTTGAAGGGTTGGGATATAGAGCTGTTATGTTTAAGCCTTTAGGTACAACTACATTATCCTCGTAAATTGAGGTGATAGGGGCGTCTAAGTATTGAAGAATTTGTCCCATTACATCAACTCGTTGTTGTTCAGGATAAATTGCTTCAAATCCAAAAGATAGATACACTAGACCAGCTGGCATTTTGCTATTCAAAAAATTTCCCCTATATGCTATACCGGCACCGCCCCTGGTATCATAATCCACATTTTTATATTTTAGTATTGTGACAGCTTCGCCTACAGGTTTAATGCCATCAGGCCAGTCCACATTATAATTTCCATGATCACCATTATCAAAACTAAAAGAATATCCATCAAATAAAGAATTTGGAACCCCTTCAATTTCATAAACACCATTGGTTTCACCTGCAGCATCGCTTATATATTGTGATTTAAGTATATTTTCATAAAAAATATTGTCAGAAAGTGTTCCTTTTTCAACTAAATCATAACCAATCTCTGATCCTGAAACAAAAAGACGACCCCCATTTATAATGTAATCCTGCACTAATGTTTTTTCTTTCTCATCGAAAGATGAAGTAGCAGCCCCTTCCTCACCTAATATCCAATCAACAATTACATAATCATCCAGCTTGACAAGTCCATTAATTACAGATTCATTTGATGCAGAATCAAACGTGTAGCCATTGATATAGATCGCATTTCCATGCTCTAAAATGAAATCAAATGAATTGGTTGTCCCAGAAATTCTATCGAAACCATTTACAATCAGAACTTTTGAACCTGATGCAGAAGGCGTAGTCCCTAATAGTTCTGTGAAATCACTTTCACCGAATTCATTAATCGCTTTTACTTTATAAAAGTAAGGTGTGCTATCGGTAAGGCCTTGAAGTAAGATAGGGCTTTTCGAAAATTTTCCAATAGAGCGATTTTCATTTGTATTGGGAATGACCTCTACGACCTCGTATTCTGTAGCAGTTTCATCATTGATTAAATTTATATTTACAATTCCACTACCTAAATTTGAAATAGAAAAACCTTCAGGAGTTGATGGTGCAGATTTTATTCCTATTTTTTCTTTAAGCGCACCCCATAGCTCATTATATCCATCATCATAGCCCAAAGCCCATATACCAATTCCTCCAATATTTTTTGCTATTACAAAATCATATTTTTTAGATAGAGATAGGCTGTCATCGTACCATGCCTGAAACCAATCAGGGTTTTGATATCTATACCATGGTGTTTGGGAATCAGCATCCCATTTCTTTCCATAAGATAAAGCTTTTGCTTCAGCATTAGAAAATATTACAGCTGAACCACTCCCTGTAGTGCTTGCTCCCTTTTCACCAGATGAAGATGGCCATTCATAACCATAATAGGGATTACCAAGAATTATTTTATTTACATTATTATTTGTGATGGAAAGGTACGTATTGATAGTATTGGTAATATTATAGGATCCACCAGTTAGAGGAGCAACAGGTCCGGTAAGGGTGCTTCCTTTCCAGTGATAGTCATAACCCATAATAAATAAACCATCGCTTTCTATAGCTAGGGAATTGAAATCCCATGCATTATTCCAGTCAACAGCGGGCGTAGCTAAAGTTACTTGTGCATCTGAGTTTGAGCTTCGCAAAGCTGTTTTTAGGCTTTTTACAAACGTAACTAAATTATTTTTTTGAGATTCTGGAAAGGATTCAAAATCAATATTAACCCCATCAGCTCCAGCGCGGTCTACCTGATACTTTAGATTATTAATTAATCGATCTCTATTTTCGCTACTACTTAATAATATTTCAAGCTTTGACTTAGAAAAAAGAGTAACAGTTAATACAACTTCTACACCATTTGCATGTGCTTTATTTATAAGATCTGTTACTGGCCATCCATGCAGGTCGATCAGTTCGCCAGTTTCGTTTGCCTCTGCTGAGAAATAAGCTATCGTAGAAAGCAGTTCAAAATTATAATTTTGCCATTTTGTTCCCTGCCAGTAGGGATGATAGCCAAAAACTTTTCTCGATATTTTTTTCTTTGTTTTTAATAAAGGATCTGCAGGGCCAGTATATGCTTTATACAGCGGTTCAATAAAACTTTCATTATTGTATTCTAATTCTAGCTGGTGAATACCTTTATAGCTTTGTTGACATAGGGCTGCTGAAAAAAGTAGGATAAAAATAAATCTACTATACATCGCAGTGTGCAAAAATATCATTAATCGTTTCACGTTTTCGAATAAGCCTGTAGGAAGAATTATCTAAAAGTACTTCAGCCGCTCTAGGTCTAGTATTAAAATTATGCGACATAGAGTAGCCGTAGGCACCAGTGTCCATGATTGCAATCAAGTCTCCTTCAATTAGCTTTGGAAACTCTCGATCGGTAGCTATTCGATCTGTATTTTCACAAATTTGCCCAGTGAAATCAACTGTAGTTTCATTATTTCCATGGTCACCAATTTTAAATATACGGTGCTGTGCTCCATACAATGCCGGTCGCATTAGTGTTTCCATACCTGCATCGATACCTACAAAATTTTTATAACTATTTTTTAGCCCGGTTACTTTTGATACGATGAAACCAGTATCAGCAATTATTGATTTTCCAGGCTCTAGCCATAAAGATGGAGCAGATGATCTATTAGGATACGCTGAGTAAAATATTTTTGCTAGAGAGGAAAACATTTGATTAAAGTCTAATGGTTTTTGATTATCCTGATAAGGGATTCCAAACCCTCCACCCATACTAATAAATTCAAATTTAATATTAAGCGCAGATTCGATTTTATTGGCATTTTCAATTATTGCAGATAAAACTTCAGTGAAAAATTTTTCATCTAGATTACCTGACCCACACATACACTGCAGGCCAAAACGCTCAACACCAAGCTCTTGCGCCTTTTGAAATGCTTCTACAATTTTTTCTGCAGGAATTCCAAATTTTGCATCACGACCCCCAGTGATGATACCTGAATATGAACCACCACCAAACCCAGGGTTCATTCGAAAGGAAATTCGATCAGGAATAGCAATCTTACTTAATCTGTTTAGCGATGTAATATCATCCAAATTAATATTACACCCTTTTTGAACCGCTTCAATCAGGTCAGTCTCTGATTCGTAATTTCCAGTATATATACATTCAGAAGGTTTAATCCCAGAAAGTTCAGCAGCATAGATTTCTCCAGGACTAGAACAATCTCCCCCTATTTTTGAAAACGAATTACGCATAGCTTTAATCAAATGCGGGTTACTATTTGACTTGATTGCATAGCAAATATGAAATTTATCAAAGTTAGCCGAAAGTGCATTTTTTAGATTGGAAACATTATCCTCAATTCTTTGTTGGCTATAGATATATACTGGAGTTCCGTACTCCTGCGCTATTGAGCCTAGTAGTTTTTTATCAGATATTAATTTTCTTAGAGGATGCATTATTATTCAATATATTTGATCAGTAAATTTAAAACGTCTGTGTATTCAAAATAAGTCCTAAGTGCGAAGGATATTTTCATTAATTTTAACCGTGAAAGAAAATAAGAAATTATCTAGCAAGTGGGTACTCATGTTTATTTTTTTAATGTATAGTTTTGTTTTTATCCTTGTGGTTTATAACATGTACAAATATAAATGGATTTTTTAATATATTAAGCAGCCTCAGTCTTATAAGTTGTAAATTATTAGCGCATGTTTGATTCAAAAACATATATAAATCGAAGAAAATCTCTAGCAAATCAATTAGATGGCGGTTTGATCCTCCTTTTTGGAAACAAGCCCGTACCTATGAATTATCCTTCCAACACATTGCGATTCCGACAGGATAGTAATTTTTTATATTATTGCGGTTTAGACTATGAAAATTTAAACCTGATTATAGATTCTTCAACAGGGGAGACGACTTTATTTGGCGATGATTTAACCGTTGATGATATTGTTTGGGAAGGTGAAAGGATGTCAGTTAGAAAGATGTCAGAATTAGCCGGTATTGATCATATTGAGAAGAATTCTTCATTAAACAAGCTTCTTGCTAATTCAGATAAAGTACATACCCTACCAGCATACAGGGATGACCATAGATCTTTTTTAAAATCTCTTTTTAATGGAAAATCTGTATCTTCATCAAGATCTTTAATCATGAATGTTATTAAACAACGCTCAATCAAAACCGAGGAAGAATTGGATGAGATCGAACTGGCTTTAGAAGTCACCTCAGAAATGCATAAGATTGCAATGAAGTCAACACGCGAAGGCATAAAGGAGCAAGAAATTGTTGGTTTAATTGAAGGCTATGCGCTTCAAAATGGTCGCGGTATGGCTTATCCTGTCATTTTTACGATTCATGGAGAAATTCTTCATAGCAATGTTTACAGCAATACAATGAGATCGGGTCAACTAGTATTAAATGATTCAGGAGCAGAATCCCCTCTACATTATGCAAGCGATATTACAAGGACATTCCCAGTGAGTGGTAAATTTACTGATCTGCAAAAAGATATTTACAATATTGTCAATGAAATGCAAGAAGTTGCTTTTACTTTTTGTAAGCCAGGTATTTCGTTTAGAGAAGCCCACCTTGCAGCTGCAAAAGTAGCGGTAGTAAGACTAGGTGAAATAGGTCTGATGA
This sequence comes from Fidelibacterota bacterium, assembly GCA_036166315.1. Classification (GTDB taxonomy): domain Bacteria; phylum Fidelibacterota; class Marinisomatia; order Marinisomatales; family TCS55; genus TMED108. The sequence continues at coordinate 2,041 of JAYZHS010000024.1, read as the reverse complement.
TGGGTGATCCTGATGAAGCGGTATCTCAGGGTGCGCATGCATTATTTTTTCCACATGGACTTGGACATATGCTTGGTTTAGATGTCCATGACATGGAAGGTCTAGGGGAAGATCTTGTAGGTTATGATGATGCAAAAAATAGAAGCGATCAATTTGGCTTAGCCTATCTAAGGCTTTCTAAGAATCTTGAGCCAGGATTTGTATTAACAGTTGAGCCTGGTATCTACTTTATTCCTCATCTTATCGATCAATGGAAAAATAATTCTAAACACAAAGAATTCATCAATTATGAAGCCATAGAAAAATTTAAAGATTTTGGAGGAATTAGGATTGAAGATAATGTTGTCATCACTGATGATGGGTATCGATTATTAGGTCCTCATATTCCAAAAGCAATTAATGAAATTGAGACCTTGATGCAGGTATGAGAAATTTTGTTTGGTTATTTTTATCTTCTTTCGGTATAATGTTTGCTATACTATCTTGGCTGCAAGAATCTAAAATAATACCTAATGATATAGGTTCACTAAAGGGTTTTCTTGCGGTTTTATTTGGAGCATTACTGTACTTCTTTGTTCCAAGAAAATTCAATTAATCCATCTTGAATGGAAACATCAAACGTATTCAATACCCCCCCTCCAGAATTCAACCAAGAAGAGGTATTGGATATACTTTTAAAGTATTATAATATCGATTGCTCAATTGAAAATCTTGTAAGCGATCGTGATCAGAATTTTAAAATAATTTCTAAAGAACAGATTTATATACTTAAAATTGCTAACTCAGCAGAATCAAAGAGAGTGCTTGAAATGCAGAATTTGGCAATGAATTATATTTCAAATAAAGATTCATCTTTAGATATTTCTATTCCAATCAAATCTCGCAATGATGAAGAAATCATTCATGTTGAGCATAATAATCATGGATACTATGTAAGATTATTGTCATATGTTGATGGCAAATTCTTAAATCAAATTGAGCCCAGCCCATACCTAATGACTTCACTTGGTGAATTTTTAGGGGATATTGATCAATTATTTAAAGGGTTTAAACATCCCGCTGCTAATAGAGAATTTATTTGGGATGCAAGACAGGTCGATGTCTTAAATCAACAGCTTAAATATAGTGAAAAAGAAAAAACTTTAATTTCTTACTTTATTAATCTTTTTAATGAGCGTTTATCCAATCAAGCCAATTTATTTTCAATGTCCATCATCCATAATGATGGCAATGAAAATAACATACTTATCGGTCCAGACAAAAAAATGAAAAGTATCATAGATTTTGGCGATATGATATATAGCTATTCAGCGCTAGAGCCAGCGGTATGCATGGCATATATAGCGATAGATAATAAAAAACCATTTTCTTTGATCGCCTCATTATTAAAGGGTTACAACTCTACCAATCCTCTTTCGATTTTTGAATTGGAATCTGTAGTTTATTTGATGTGCTTACGTATGTGTATAACTGTTAATATGTCTGTTTACAGAAAACAACTATTTCCTGAAAATGATTATATTTCAATTTCAGAGGATAGCGCGCGAAAATTTCTTCTTTATATGATGGAGCAAGATATTAAGCAATGGTCATCAGACCTCACAGAATATGCTAAATCATAAAGAAATATCTAAACTAAGAAAAAATCTATTAAGCCCATCCTTGAGCTTATCTTATGATGAACCTCTTCACATCATAAAAGCTAGAGGGCAGTATCTTTTTGATGCTAATCAAAATCGATACTTAGATGCAGTAAATAATATTCAGCATGTTGGGCATTGTCATCCAAAGGTTGTAGAAGTGGCTAAAAAACAATATGATATTCTAAATACTAATACACGATACCTTGATGAGACAATTGTAACCTATGCACAAGCATTAACCGATCATTTACCCAATGGTCTTAATATATGTTATTTTACTAATTCCGGAAGCGAATCAAATGATTTGGCTCTTAGATTGGCGCGCATTGCAACAGAGTCAGAAGAAACTATAGTGCTTGATGGCGCATATCATGGCCATGTATCATCATTGATTGAAA
>JAYZHS010000023.1:0-4817 GCA_036166315.1 Fidelibacterota bacterium | reverse complement strand
ATGCTTGGTGAAACCGTGAGTTGGGGTTGGCTCGGGTTGACATTACTGGGTGGGGCATTACTTCACATTGGAACGAATACCTCAAATGATTATTTTGATCATAGAAGCGGAACCGATGCTTTAAATTACAATTACAGCAACCAAGGGCTCAATGGAGGAAGTCGTAGTATTCAAATGGGTCTGATTACCCCAAAGGGCATGCTAACGGTTGCTATAACTACTTTCACACTTAGCGCACTTGTTGGAATTCCATTGATTATGAAAGCTGGACTGCCAATTTTATGGTTAGGTTTTATAGGATTTTTCTCTGGATTATTCTACACAGCACCTCCATTTAAATTCTCTTCAAGAAGAGGAATGGGGGAATTATTAATTGGGTTGAATTTTGGACCTCTGATGGTTGCCGGTAGCGCTCTTGTTCAAACAGGTCAATTAGTTTCAGAGGCTTTTTTAGCAGGCATACCTATCGGTCTACTGATTGCTGCCGTTGTCTATATGAATGAATTTCCCGATCATGATAGCGATAAAGAAACCGGAAAGAATACTTTGATTGTGGTGTTTGGGCCTGAAAAGGCTAGAGCAGGCTATGTTGCATTAGTTGCTTCGGCATTTATCAGTATCATTATTTTAGCATTTAATGGAACTTTTCCTATGCTATCTCTAATTGCATTGCTTGCCATATACTTTGGATTTATGGCTACTAAAACGTTATATAAATATTATAACGATAGATTGCTTCAGCCGGCAAATTGGGGAACGATCATTATGCATAGTGTGACTGGAATTCTTTTGACGATTGGCATATGGCTGGGTAATAGCTTATAAAACTGTAGTAAGCTTGCTATTAGCTTCTTAAATAAGAAGCACCATTAACATCAATAATACAACCCGTTAAAAATTCATTGTCACCAGTTGCAAGCCAAAGCGCTGTATCGGCAATCTCCTGGGGTTTGGCAACACGATTCAGGGGACTTTGAGCTCTAACTTCATCATCGATCAAATTTTTTACCCGTTCCGTATCAACAAATCCCGGTGCAATCGTGTATACGAATACCCTGTCTTTTGCTAAAGCCTTAGCTAGGGACTGCCCTAAGGAATTCAATCCAGCTTTACTGGCACCGTAAGCAGGAGCCGATGGTTCTCCTCTAAACGCGCCTCTGGATGAAATATTAATAAATTTTCCTCCACCATTCTTGATCATGAATTTAGAAGCTAGATACATAATGTTTGCTGGTCCAATTAAATTAGCCCCAATAGTGCGCTCCCATATGTCTTGCCAATCTTGATAGGAAAGCGAATCGATCTCATGGTTTTCAACTACAGCAGCATTATTGATTACAATATCCACATGATCTATTGCAGAAAACATCGTATTAACTTGATCTGCATTTGATAGATCGCATTGAATAGCTCTATGATGCATGCCAGGTAATTTTTGCAATAGCGATTCAGCTTTATCTCTATTCGAATTGTAATGAAGAATGATGGTGCCATTTGCTTCGGCAAAGGAAGTGCAAAGTGCTTCACCAATACCGCCTGCTGCACCTGTGATTAAAATAGTTTTGTTTGAAAGGTTATTTTTCATTTGATAACGATCTAAAATAGGTGATTAAGGCAATTACTTCAAGTATCATTCCCAATAATAAGAGAACAACTGCAACTGTTTCAAGGAGCGAAAATTCAATCAACACAAATAAGATATAGCTTAAAACGCCTGTGGCCAGTATTTTTTTACCTATTCGATGAAATGGATCAGAGGTATTAATTCGCTCCATACTTTTAGGGTATTCTTTTTCAACCCATGCATCTAATTCTTGCTTTTCCTCTGGTGTCATTCTCATTTGAAAGCTCGATTCAGTTTATAGCTAATTAAAGAAAGCAAAATAGCAGCAATAACATCGGCAACAGGTTTTGCATTGGGAAATCCAAAATTCCAAACGATGACCCCAATTAACCATATCGCATACACTTTCACTGCGCTCACCCTTGGTCTTCAGTGAACTTTGCCCCAACGGGAGGGCGGTATTCTTTAAAGGGGATTAGTAGCATGGTCTTAATATGTTCGGTTTCTTTTATATCCATGTGAGTATCAATTCCATAAGAAATCATTTCCATATTATCTACTTTGATCGCTGTACCAAATAAATGATCCCAAATGGAAAATATATTTCCATAATTACGGTCAGTATGCGGTAATACGTAATGATGATGTATCTTGTGAAAATTTGGAGTAACGAATATTTTTGATAAAATAGGCTCAAGAAAATTGATAGCCCTAATATTGGTATGCGTTAGATGTGCAAAAAAACCCGAAAGGGTTTGATATAGCATAACGATGCCAAAAGATGCCCCTGAAACAAAAACTGCGAGCGACGTAAAGAGCAATCTGAAGACGCTTTCACCAGGATGATGGCGAAGGCCAGTGGTTGCATCTACATACCGGTCCGAATGGTGAATCACGTGAAATTTCCACATCCACTTAACCTTGTGCTCTAACCAATGCACAAGCCATGCACCAATGAAATCAAGAATGAGTAGTCCGCATAATATTTTTGCCCACAGAGGAAATTCAATCATATTCAATATCCCAGTAGAGTGCATTGCATTAAAATCTGCGGCCAATAAAATTAATGATGCCCCTAAAAGATTAATGATCAATGTTGTTAAGGTATAAAATAGGTTAGTCATGAGGTGTTTTGATTTGCGATAATCAAATCGAAATAGCGGAACGCCAATTTCTAGCGATAATAAAAAAGTTAGCCCACCTACCAGAAAAAAGGTGCGATGCAATGTTGGAATCGTATTAAAATAATGAATCAGGTCTTCCATAAGCATAGAATTTAGTTTGAATGCATAAATAAAATTATATTAATCAAAAAAAAAGTGTAATTTTGATTTATGAAAAAGTTTATCTCGATCTATCTGATTCTTTTTTCTGTTTTTCTCTTTTCGCAGGATAGCCAATTGGTTGAAATAGAAACCAATGATGGAAATATTTTTTTGGGCACCGTGATTGAAGAATCGGATATAGGTTATAGATTAAAAACCCAAGATGGTATTGTTATTTCTGTACCGCTTGCATCAATTAAAAGAGTAAGTAAAATCGAAACAGCGGAGGTTGATGGTCAGGTTTGGAGAGCAGATCCAAATAAGAGTATGTACCTATTTGCTCCATCTGCTTTTCCCATAGAAAAACATAAAGCCTATTGCCGTGATTTTTGCTTATTCTTTCCTTCATATAATAGAGGGTTTGGAAATAATTTTTCTTTCCAGGCTGGGGCTTTTGTATTTCCAGGGATGCCGCTTGATCAAGTTCCTATAGTTTTGTCAGGTAAATTTTCTTTACCTCAAGTTGGCCCTGCGCGCTTAGCAACTGGAATGATGTACGTAAACTTTCCTCAAGAAGATAATGCCTTCGGGTTAGGTTTTGTTTTTGGAACCGCAACTTTCGGAGATCGATTTACCCATTTTTCAACGACTCTTGGATGGGGATATGGTCGCTATGAAGACGATTGGAATTTTATGGATAAACCTATTTTAGTCTTATCTGGTAATAAACGCATCTCAAATTCGTTTGCTATTGTAGCTGAATACTGGCTTCCTCCTGAGGTGGATGATCCATCAAATTTACCAATAGCTATTTCAGGAAGATTTATTGGAAGAAGGATTGCGGTTGATATTGGTGGTTTCTTCAGTAAGAGCATGGAAGGCATTCCTCTTCCTTTGATCAATTTTACTTACCATATGAAGTAAATGAAAATTTTTTGGGGCTTTTTCACATTGAGCATACTTGGTGCACAATCTATTGATTTGATTGCCCACCCCTACGCTGCGCTTGGTACAGAAAAATATTTGACCGCCAGCATAAGTTCAGGTGACCTGGATAACGATGGAGATCTTGATATTGTGGTTGCAAATGGACGGCATTGGTCGGAGTTCAACCAGATTTTCTTCAATGATGGGACTGGTTTTTTTCGGAGAAGTAAATTACTAGGCGCTGAAGCGACCACATCTTATATGGTGCCGCTTGCGGATATAGATAACGATGGAGATCTTGATATTATTGTCGCTAATGATCGTATAAAAAATCAAGTATTTAAAAATGATGGTAAGGGAAATTTTACGTTTAGTGGTAGTTTTGGAAGACAAATATCAAACACGCGAGGCGTCTGTCTAGCAGATATAAATAGTGATGGTTACATTGATATTGTTGAAGCAAATAGAAAAACTCAAAACTACATTTATTTTAATAATGGACGTGGTAGTTTTGATAAAGAAATGTCTTTTGGTCAAAAAAATGAAGCTACCATTTCAGTTGCTGCAGAGGATATCAATAATGATGGAAAAATCGACCTCATTTTAGCCAATAGAAATGCACAGCCCAATCATATATATTTTGGACCAGACTATTCAAAATCGATGATTTTTGGTAGCGGTTCAGATGAGACCAGGCAAATTGCTGTTGAAGATATGAATGGAGATGGAATGCTGGATATTGTTGCTGCAAATATAGGAGAAAAAAATAGGATCTTTTTTAATAGCAAAGTGGATCAATTTCAAGAATCTCTCACGTTTGGCAATCCTAATGATAAAACAATGACTATTGCGTTAGGCGATCTAGACCAAGATGGAGATATGGATATTGTTACCGGAATTAATGGAAAGAAGAATCAATTATTTTTTAATACGTTGGGCAAGTATCCATCAACACGTTTTTCTTCTAACCGTATCACCTATGGGATTACATTGAGCGATGTAAATGGTGATGGTAGATTGGATATCGTTGAAGCAAATTCTGGTACAGTAAATAATATTTT
>JAYZHS010000022.1:0-8184 GCA_036166315.1 Fidelibacterota bacterium | reverse complement strand
TTCGTACCCCATAATTTTTGTTGAAGTATTTGCTGGGATATCTATTGTTGAATGCGATAGCGTTCCTCCGATTGTCAAGGTTGAATCTTGATAATCTCTAAGCTCTTGACTGGGTAAAGTAAGCGTTTTCCCATCGTAGTTGTATTCAATCTGTTGAACTGCATCAAAATAGAAACCATCGCTACTGTAGGCTGAAAAGTAATCATCATCATAGCCATAGAAACCAGAATCAGCTGGGTCGTCTATAATACCGCTACCATTATAATCGTTTAGATTCAAACCCATGAAGGTATTCGAATCTTGATTAGAACCTTGAAACATTGAGAACCAGTCATAATTAGATACATAAACGCTGGAGCTGCCAAAATTTAGATCAGACCAACCTTGCATATAGGTCATTTCTCCAGCGATATACCCTGACACGTTAATCGCGCCAACACCTTTGGACATTTGATCAATAAATTCCTGATCGATGTTTGTGGTCACCATCAATGAATAGTTCCAAGCATTGAGGCTGTATGCTCCTAATCTATCAGCAGAACTACCAGCGGTAACGCGATTTAGAGTTTGTGGCATATACCATACACCAATAACCTCTTCACGACTGGAAACCTCCTCATCGCATGAGATAAAAAAAGCTAGAGATATAAAAGAAAGTAAAAGTGATTTTTTCATAATGACCTTAATTCTGTATAGAAAATTTACGAATGTTTTCAATTTTTAGTTTAGACGAAAAATTTCCAAACTCCTAAACAACAAATTCCTGCCCGATCGCCTCACAGCTTTTTTCCCATAAAAGATCTTTAGCTAATCTATTATCGTAGAATTTTTCTAGATCAAAATTGATGACTTTACCCTTTGATGCCATCATTCCTTTGCCGGGCCCATAAAATTTTCCCGATTGAGCGTCACTATCCGTCATGCATTTTATAATTCCAAGAGCACCATCTTCCATCGTTTGGCCGTTTTTCATCATTTGTCTAGCCAGCCATGCGCTCATACCTCCATCATTTACAGTAGTTGTCTGCAGATCAGACATCGCTACTCCTGGATGAGCAACTAAAGCTTTAAGATTGCGCAAGCCAGCTTTTTGAAATTTCTCATGCAAGCAGGCTGTAAATGTAGCGTTGGCAAGTTTGGTTTGACTATAGCGGGCCCATCGTCCTTTTCTTGTTAGGCTTGCAAGTATCATATTGGAACCATCACCCCCCAAATCGCCTCCACGCTTGTCAAAATATTTGGCCTTCAATTTTTTATCTCCATATCGTGCGATACTGGAATGATTCACTACTCGCGCATCCTCTCGTAATTCAGCAGCGATTTTTAATAGCGGGAGAAGCTCCTTAGTGAGTAAAAAATGAGATAAATGATTGGTTTGCATTTGAATATCAAATCCATCAACCGTGGCTTTATCTTTTAGGGCCATGATGCCTGCATTATTGCATAAAGAATCAAGTCCATCTTGACATAAATCAATTACTCTTAATGCGGCTTTTCTAACAGAATCAAAGCTTTGAAGATCGCATTCAATATTTACAAAGTCCGCGCCTGGATTTTCTTTTTTTAATTGATCATAAGAAAATTTTGAGCGTTCAGATTTTCTATTAAGAAGTAGAGTTCTGGCTCCCTTTTTAGCTACAGTTCTCGCCGCTACAAATCCAATACCGGTTGTAGTTCCAGTGATTGCAATAGTTTTTCCTTGTAGAGAGGAAATTTTGTACACTTCATCATCAAAATACAGGCTTTTTAAGTTCGGTTTTTTATATCCGCTACTCATTTAGAAAATTGACTTATTCTTTATTATAAAAATTAAAAAAGCCCTCAGCAATGCGAGGGATTTTTAATCAATTTAGTGTGTTTTATTTAAACCGGTTAAGAGCCCATCCAATTGCAGCACCAGAAATAGCGTACATGACTGCGCTGAATGCAACATCAGCCACAACGTAATCAAGAGGGAATAATTTAGGCATCATCGCCATCCACTGCGTATCAATGAAAATCCATTTTGCAGCACCAAACCATGCTCCAGTTATCGCGCCACTTTTTACGCTATCCACACCCATTCTATCGTAGATATACGTAATAACAAAAATATAAAAGACTCCACCAAACATTGCTGGTCCCATATTTGGGGGAAATGTAAGAACATCTGAATACTGCTGAGCCATTGCTCCCATATGCTTTGCATAGAATAGCTCAAAGGTAAGAGCACCCACAATCATCATTGAAAAGAAACCTAATAGCCCTGCGATTCCTAATTTTTTAACATTCATAATAACTCCTTATAATATAACATCAACTAATTTCTAATTGCCTTTGCAATTTGCTTAAAATTTACACTTTTATAGTAGAACGTGTAATCGTTTAATAAATTTTTTCCATATTTCTCTAACCAATCATTGTGCAAAGCTAATTCAATACTTGATGGAGCGATAATATTAAATTGCACATCATAGCTGTCTTTGATCGAACCTGGTAGAGCAATATTCCTAGCATAGTGGAAATTATCTATCAAGTTTATGTGTGGTTTTAAATCAACAAATAGTTGTTGGCCGGATTTCGAATTTTTTAAAATAGCGGTTATGTGCAAATAGGGAATAAATCCACCAGGCGATGCGCCTTTTGGAATTTGTTTATCATCCCAATTTACCCTTGCCTCTAGATGTACATGGGTTTGATCTTCATCTAGATGCATTGTTGGTGGATAAATTTTATCTTTAACTGTGCCTTCAAAAATAAAAACTATACCCGGGGAAACCTTTTCTTGGCCAATAATTAATTCGGGTGTTTGAATAAAGCTAAGTAATAACGAAATAAAAAAAATCACTGGCAATCTTTACACAAGACAAAGAGCTGATGAATATGTCGAATCATTTTAAATCCTAGCTTATCAATGATCTTATCTTGCTGACTTTCAATCTTATCATCAACAAATTCATCTATTCGTCCACACTGAACACAAATTATATGGTCATGATGATCAGAATTAACTTTATTTTCATATTTTGATGGGCTATCACCAAGTTCAATTTTTCGAATCAAATTATTTTTATATAAAACATCAATTGTTCTATAAACTGTAGCACGGGATACATTAAGGTTGTTTTTTCTTAAAGCAGAATAGATTTGTTCGGCGTCTCGATGCTCATCGTTTGATTTTATTTCATCCCAAACAGCTTGGCGCTGAATTGTATGCCGAAGGCCTTCTTTTTTTAAAGCACTGCTAAGGAGATTTTTTGTAGCCATAATTAGGGTTTAATTTAGCGATTATTCACATTTGAAATAATACTAAATCAATTTACAAACTACCCTTCAGGTGAATCGACTTTTTTTAGATTAGCAAATTTTACAACTAACTTCTTTTTTAAACCGTCTTTAAACTCTATTCCAACTCTTTGATTTTCGCCCTGCCCGCTCAAAGCCATAACTTTTCCTATTCCAAAAATAGCATGCTCTACATAATCGCCTACCTGAAAATCATCAAATAATACTACCGTTCTACTCACCGCTGTTTTGGTATGTTTACCAGCCTTGCCACCTATTACTTTTCTTGTAAGCGCTGAGGTAAATTTAATTTTTTCTAGATTTTCATCTGGGACTTCATCGATAAAACGTGAGGCAATTCCATAAAGATCATCGGAGCCCATTCTTCTCCTATTATTGGCGTACATCAAATAAGCTTTGCTCATTGCGCGAGTAACGCCAACATAAAACAAGCGCCTTTCCTCTTCAAGCGTTTCGTTTGAATCTAGCGAGGAATATAATGGAAAAAGTCCATCTTCAAGGCCCGTTAAAAAAACTACGGGGAATTCTAAACCTTTAGAGGCATGTACGGTCATCATGGTTACTCTATTGGTCTGATCGTTCCACTGGTCTAAATCCGTTAAAAGTGATACTTCTTCAATAAATTGAGGTAAACCTCCATCAGGACTTCGCTTCATAAAATCATCGACGCTTTTGATAAACTCTAAGACATTCTCGAATCTCTCACTATCTTCTGGAGATGAACTTTCATGATAATATTTTTTGATTCCTGATTCTTCAACCAAAGCTCTAACGAGCTCACCTGCATTTAACTTTGGCAATAGTTCATTATATTTTGAAATAACATTGTAAAAGGTATTAAGCGCATCAGCCTGCTTTCCACGAATTCCCATATTTTCAGGACTATTTAATACCTCAATCATTTCAATTTTTCTTTTTTCCGCTTCCTTGACGCACTTATCAACCGTCTTCAGGCCAATACCTCTAGGGGGAAAATTAACTACTCTCCTAAGCGAAATAGTATCTTTTGAATTCAATATCAGGCTCAAGTAACCTATGATATCTTTAATCTCTTTTCGCTCATAAAACCTAATACCTCCTACTATATTGTAAGGGATTCCAGACCGACGGAATGCGTCTTCAATAGCTCTCGATTGAGAGTTTGTTCTGTAAAGGATTGTAAAATCACTAAAATTTCTTTTTTCTAATTTGATTTCCTTTTGAAGGGCACTGATAACTGCATCAGCCTCTTCCATCTCATCATTAGTTTGCATCAATCCTAGTTTCTCGCCTTCACCATTATTAGCAACCAATTCTTTAGGGGCCCTTTTATGGTTATTTTTTACAACAGAATAGGCTGCATCTAAGATATAGCTGGTGGAGCGATAATTTGTTTCTAGCTTAAATATTTCACACTTCTTGAACGTTTTTTCAAAATCAAGAATATTGCTAATATCGGCTCCTCTCCAACCATAGATAGATTGATCATCATCGCCAACAACGCAAATCTGTTGATGTTTTTTTGCTAAATTTTTCACAAACATGAATTGAGGTTTATTTGTATCCTGATATTCATCAACTAAAATGTATTTCCACAATTTTTGATATTTTTCAAGTATCTTTGGATGCTTATCAAATATTTCTAATGGAAGAAGCAACAGGTCATCAAAGTCTACAGCATTATTCTTTTCTAGGGCTTGTTGATATTGCTCGTAAAGCTCTGCGTAATGCTTATCAATCATTAACTTAGCTTTTTGCTTGGCTTCCTTAGGGCTAATAAGTCTGTTTTTAAAATAACTAATCTTAAATCTTAAATCTTTTGGTGTGATATAGTTTTTTGGAAAATCCATTGGCTCAAGTAATACTTTTATTAGAGAAACTTGATCTTGCGTATCAAAAATAGAAAATTCAGAAGTATATCCAAGGTTATGGATTTCAGAACGTAAGATTTTTGCGCAAATAGAGTGAAAAGTTCCCATCGTAACCATAGTGCTTTTGCTTTTTATAATCTTATTAACCCGCACGCGCATTTCGTCTGCAGCTTTATTGGTAAATGTAAGCGCTAAAATATTTTCTGCTTCAATTAAATTGTTATTGATCAAATGGGCAATCTTATGAGTTAATACCCTTGTTTTTCCGCTCCCCGCTCCTGCAAAAATAAGAACAGGCTGACCAAATGATTCGACAGCAGCTTTTTGTTCGCTATTTAATTTTGAAGTAGGCATACTAACTATTGTTGACCTTTTTTACTTTTCTCATTTTTCTTCTTACTTTCTGAAATGCACGCTTGGCCTTATTATGCTCTTTTTCTGTTTTTGAGAAAGTGTGATAACCATCCCCCTTTGCAACGAAATAAAGAAAGTCAATCTCTTCAGGATATAAAGCAGCTTTAATAGATTCTAAGCCTGGGTTATTTATTGGGCCGGGTGGTAAGCCATGATTCAAATAAGTATTGTAGGGTGATTTAATTTTTAAATCTTTATTTAAAAGCCTTCTAGGTGAATCATCGATGATATATTGGATAGTGGGGTCGGCTTGCAAACGCATTCCTTTTTTTAAACGGTTATGGTAGACTCCTGATATTGTGGGTCTTTCAGAATCATAAATCGCCTCGCCCTCAATTATCGATGCTAGGGTTAATACTTCATTTTCGCTCAAATTTATTTTAGACATTCGATCATACATTTTTTTTGTTACATTTTTTTTGTACTCAGATACCATTTTATCTATGATTTTTATTGGCGATACATCTTCAGCAAACTGGTAGGTATTTGGAAAAAGATAACCTTCAAAGGAAGTGCTTTTAATATCCCATTTATCTAACAAAACTTTATTCTTTGATGCATTAAGAAAACTTTTTTTGTCAATTTTTAAGCTTGAGTGTAGTTTTTCTGCAATCTCATCAATCGACCATCCCTCTAGAATTGTTACTTTTTTTGAAATATTTACACTATTTATCAGCTTATTTACCAAACTATAATTTGTGGAAACATTATCAATGTTAAACTTTCCAGCGGGAATGTCTTTTTCATACCCAAGCATCTTTACAGCTAATATAAAAGATGATCTATTTTTAATCACTTTTTTATTATAAAGCTCGGCTGAGATATCAATCAAAGTTGAGCCTTTTGAAATAGATATACTGACAGCATCATCGATATCGCTTTGAGGCCAAAGCAATATAATCGCGTAATAGACTAGCATGCCACTCAGAACAGAAATTGCAATGGTTTCTGTTAAATAATTGCTAAAATAAAATTGTATTTTCTTGAGCATAAATGGGGGCGAAAATTATTAAAAACGAACCATAATTACAAATTATATAATCTTTACAAGTTTTAAGATCTTTTAAAATTTCAGAAAAAATAATTGGCACCCCTTTTAAGAAAGCGTAACTTCGTCGTCGCAATGAGTAACGACAATAATAAAAACAAAATGAATCTTTTCGATGGTTGGGCCTTTGGAAAAATTAATTATATCCTTTTTGGATCAGGCCTAGGGCTAGTCATTTTTGGATATGTTTTTATGGCAAATGGCGCTGTTGACAGCTTTCAGAGTTTAACAATTGCACCAATTATGCTTTTTTTAGGATATATTGTAGTTATTCCAATTGCTCTTGTATATCGAGATAAAGATAGAGAAAAAATAAATTAATTCTGGGGCTGTAGTTCAGTTGGTTAGAACGCCGGCCTGTCAAGCCGGAGGTCGCGAGTTCAAGTCTCGTCAGTCCCGCAAAAACCCCATCGAGAGATGGGGTTTTTTGTTATGCAATTATGCTAATTAACATGTTTTTCTAAAAAATATGTCCAAAGAATATCGCGTTTAATAATAAACCATTTGTACCGTACCAGAATGCCCTAAATGCGGGATTATCAGCAAACATAACCACATGCCCACTTCCTTGTTTTTTGGCAATAATTGAGGCTGTATCTTTTATGCCAGCTAGTTTTTCTTCTGATACATATCCGCTCAATAAGGGCTTGTTTGTATACCTTCCAACGTTAGCCGCAGAAGACTCTGATAACTTAAAGAATGTATACCCTCTTCTAAATACAGGGTGTTTATTTCTATATCCATATCCTAACGGATGCGTATTATCAATATTAATATTAAAAATAGCACCGCCAATCCTCTGCGCTCCTGTCACAAGGCGAACCTGGTCATAGGGAATATCTAATGCTAATTTTTGATTCTCTACTAGCTCCTCATCTATCACATTATTATCTACAATCCATTTAGATCCACTTTGAACAGAAATCAATGTTCCTCCACTACTTACCCACTCTTTCAAATGATTAACATCTGTACTATCCAATTTGGAGTAATTTCCATCCGGAAAAATAATTGTGTTATATTTTGAAAGTTTATTTTGATTCAAGTTTTCAGCGTTTAGTCTTGAAACGGGAATATTCATTCTATTATCTATTAAATGCCAAATCTCGCCTGATCCATACGCAGATGTTCCTGCGCCAGATAATAAAGCTACATGAGGCTTCTTTAAAACGCCTTGAAAGGCTCCACCAAGATCAGGACCACTTGGCGTGGAAGAAGAATTTGTGGCATAGATTTGAACATGATCCTCTGAGACTAATTTTTCCATTAATCGATGCAATTCAGCTGCTGTAATTCTCGCATCTGCATCGCGCTGCACAACAGGAATAACAATCGTTCCTCGTTTAAATTGCATGGATTTACCTGCTACTTCTGCACTGAAAGGCGCTGTGGTAATTCTAGGTAGAATACCGCGATCAAGAATTGAATAGAGACTTTTGGGGTTAAAATAACGATTCCATGGCATCAAATAGGCAGAGGTTGCTTTTCCACCAACCAATTCACCACCATCCAGATTCATTGCTTTCAACTTTGCGCCAAGAAACGCATCCGGTTTTTGCTTTACCTCATAATAATCAACTCCAAATG
>JAYZHS010000021.1:0-21562 GCA_036166315.1 Fidelibacterota bacterium | reverse complement strand
CCTGAATATTATTTCAGTGGTGTAATGGCAGAAATCGAAGCAGAGATTGCTATTGATCAACTTCCATTAAATTTAAAAATTCTAACCCCTTCAAATACTGATAGTATATTTTATGTGAGCGGAACTACAGAAAATCCACAGGTTCAAGATCTTCTTTTATCAAATGACTTGGCTAATAATTTTATTCAAAAAAAAATTACTGAAGCCAAATTTAGAATCTTTATTTTTTATGAATTAACTAAAAAAGGCTCAGCGCGATCAGGGGAATTTAGCTTTCAAGTAAATCACCCTTTAAATGATGCGCATATTGTAGTTCAAGAGCCCTTGGTAGCTAATAATTTTATTTTCTCTGAAAAGCAATCAGATGATTTTAGAGATCAGCACGGTATAGGTTTCAAGCGAATTCATCTTTACGATTATTTACCAAATACCACCAAAACAGTTACCTTCAGTTATGATAACCCAACGCAAGATATATCAATCAATTCACTTCAAAGGAATGTAGTAGATAATCAAACTATTCCCTCAGCGATAAATAATGCTCCAATTAGGCATAAGCTCCCATTATGGCAACCTCTACTAGTTTTAGGTGTAGTCTCCTTTGTTGTGGGTGGCCTTTTTTATACGCAGACAAAAAATGAACTTAATCCAGTGCAATCAAAGAATAGCAAGGGTAAATTTTGTACACATTGCGGTAAAAAGATTCAATCAAAGCACAAATTTTGCGCTCATTGCGGAGGTAAGTTATAATGTACCCTATTATTTATGATTTTGGCGATATTAGTATTTTTGGCTTTTCTTTTCATCCTGTTATTAACTCCTATGGTTTTATGTTAATGCTAGCTTTTTATTCATGCTATTATTTTCTCAATAAAGATTTGAAAAGATTGGGATATAATCCATCCTTGGCTGGCGATATTGTTTTTGCTGCTGCAGTTGGAGGCATTGTTGGCTCTAGAATCTATTTTTTATTAGAAAATTTTGAACAATTTTTGAATGATCCAATCGGTATGATTTTTTCTGGTGGAGGTTTAGTGTTCCTTGGTGGTTTATTTGGAGGATTTTTGGCCGTGACATATGTTATCAAGAAAAATAATTTGAGCTGGGGTATTTTTGCTGATTTAGTGGCACCTTTATTGATCTTAGGTTATGCGATTGGGAGGGTAGGGTGCTTGTTAGTTGGTGATGATTATGGTTTGCCTACCCATCTAGCATGGGGAATAGAATTTCCCAATGGAATTCCGCCATCCACTTATCGAGTCTTTCAAACGCAATACCCCTGGGTTGATTTATCAGGTTTTACCCCTGGTGTACTAAAGGTTCACCCAACTCAAATCTATGAAACATTAATTGGTCTTGGGATTTTTTATTATCTTTATCAAAAAAGAACATCCGTAAAAGTAGCTGGAAGTCTATTTTTTACGTATTTGGTTATGGCGGGAGCTGAGCGTTTCATGATTGAATTTCTTCGAATAAATCAAAAATATCTTTTTAGTTTATCTGGAGCTCAGGTTATTTCTTTAATAATGATTTCAATAGGTTTATGGTTCTTATATAATCCATTAGATCAGAAGCAAGGACATGCTACTGAAAAAAAATAAATACAATCTTCTTGTTTTATTTTCTTTTTTTCAAATAAGTTTTTCGCAGAGCTATCTTCCCAATAGTCAAATTAATTTTGACGAATTAAACATACCATCAAAATTAATTCCAGATTTGATTTCATCATCAAATGGTCAGTTAATTTTGCTTGATAAGCAAAATCACCGCCTGGCTCGTATTCTGAATGATAGTTTGCTTATAGCTGGTGGATTTGGTAGTTCAAAATATAGTCTTTTTGATCCAGTTGATCTTATAGTAGATCAGTTAGACATTTTCATTCTTGACCAATCAACAGGTAGAATATCGAGATTTGATTCAAAATTAAATTTCATTCAATTTTTTGATTATTCAATCAATTATCCAAGATATCCAACATTATTCAGTATTGATTCAAGGCGCAATTTTTATTTTTATTCGCCGGATGAAGATATTGTTTATACAACACAATCTCTTTCTGATAAGATTAGTAATTTTTCTGATTTGAGTTTGGATGTAAATACAGCAAGCTGTCTAAAAGATATATCAATCAATCTAAAAGATCAAATAGCAATGCTGTTTAGCTGCAATGATGAATTATTTATTTTCAATCGAGCGGGTAGATTGCAGCGAAAATTCAAAATCAATATTGTAGACCCCTTGAAGGTTTTTTCAATCAATGAACAATGGTCAGTCATCAATTCAAAAGGGAAAATACAATCCATAGATAGCACAATTATTGAACTTTCAATTGATAATAAAGTTATAGTGGATATACATATCGAAAAAAATCAACTTTATATTCTAACAAAAACAGAAATTCATATCTTTGATACGCACGGTTTTTATAAATAATAAATTTATTCACTGCGCATTTTTGGTAACTCTTGCATTTTCTCAAGAGAGCTCATTAAAAGATACATCTAGCTTCTTACAAATTGGTCCACTAATTAATTCACTACCCTCATTAGACAGTCTTTATATTTTAGATAATGATACTATGAGAGTAGATAGCTTAAGAAAAACAAAATCAATCAATCAATTTCCTATGAATGCTTCAGGATTTTTTTTTCGTGGTATAGATCTAGGTAGGAATGGTAACAGTTCCTTAAATGGTGGCTTAAGACTCCAACTTGCAGGCAAGATATCAAATCAGACATCTGTTTCAGGGGTAATTACGGACGAATCTATCCCTATTCAGCCCGATGGCTCAACTGCCGACCTTGATGAGCTAGACAAAGTTTTTATTAAAGTAAATAATCCAAATTTTATAATAACTGCAGGAGATATTGAATCAGAAGAAAGCAATAATTCTTTTAACACATATAAGAGAAAAATAATTGGACTTGAAAATGAGATACAGCTGGATCGTAGTAATATTAAGTCAATTATTGGCCAAAGCAAGGGAACATATAATCGAATTGAAATTAAAGGACAAGATGGCAATCAGGGCCCTTATTATCTTACCACGTTAGATGGCATTAGCAATATAGTCATCGCTTCGGGCTCTGAAAAAGTATGGCTCAATGGCAGATTGCTTAAAAGGGGAGATGATTTGGATTATATTATTGATTACTCAAAAGGTGAAATATATTTTATGCCTAAAAATCTTATCTATTTTGATTCTGATATCGATATTGAATACCAGTATAGACAATCGAATTACAGCAAAGATTATATAGAAACAGGATTGAGTGGAGGTCTATCTGCTAATTCTAGCTTTCAGATAAAATATATCAGTGAAAATGAAAATCTTAATAGCGCACAATTAACAAGCAGCCAAAAAAAAGAATTCCAACAATCGGACCAGTTAATTCTTGAAGGTGTGTATAGAGACTCCACTGGAGAATATATTCTAATAGACAATATTTACCATTATTCACCAGAAAGCGATTTTAATGTTGAAAGATATTCAGTTGTTTTCAGTCCAAATGAAAAAGGGTCATATATTCGTAAGGTTTCAGATAAAAACAGGATATACTACGAATACAGCCTAGAAAGTAATATTGGCGGAAATAGATTTTCACCTGGACAGAATATCAAGGCACCAAAAGGACAGACTCTTATGCAGTTTGACTCCAATATAAACCTTGGAGAAAATTCATCTTTATTTATTGAATCAGCTTTTTCTAAGAACGATAATAATCTTTACCAGAAAAAAAATAATTCGAGTGGCTCAGCTATTCGATTAGGTTTTAATCAAAAACAAATCAATTTAGGAAAATTGGATATAGCCCTTAACCTTGAGCATTTATTGAATTCAAAAAATTTTAATTCACTAGGGAGAGATCGTCAGGTAGATTTTAATGAGTCTTGGGATATAAATCCTTCAATTACAAAAAAAGATTTATCTATTTCTCGCTTCAGCACAAAAATCAATTCTAATCAAACTCAAATCGGTATAAATCTTTTTGAATTGAATAAAACGGATGAAAATAGGTCTCGCGCTGAGCTTAGGTTAAATC
Source organism: Fidelibacterota bacterium (assembly GCA_036166315.1). Lineage (GTDB taxonomy): Bacteria > Fidelibacterota > Marinisomatia > Marinisomatales > TCS55 > TMED108. Next base: position 17,519 of record JAYZHS010000021.1, on the reverse strand, counting down.
ATAGATCCAATTTCATTAAAAACAGTACAATGAAATTCAATAAAATCAGGTCAACTCAAAATTTTGATCAAATCAATTCACGTATAGTTTTTTTTAAAGGCCAGATTAACCCATTTATAGATATAAAGCATGAATATAGGTATCGGGGATATAAATTTAATGATGTTTTAATTGGTCTTGATATCACTAAAGGCAGAAGATCATTTTCACTTGGAATTGGAGAACGCAAAGATTGGACAATCAATCAAAATACCACAAATTTATTACTATCTAAAGATTCTCAGTTTTTACAGTTTGATTATACATCAATTAGCTCAAAGGGCTGGAGACAAGAATTAATGTACCGGTCAAGAAAGCAGCTTGACAAGATAATGAATAATTCATTGTCATTTGGCTCTGCGAGAGCCGCATTAAATTATCGAAACAATCAATCGCCTCTTCGATTGGATATGGTATTCAATACGCAAAACACAATGAACGAATTTCGATCTGTTGTATATGATTCTGTAGGTATTGGCACGGGAAGCTATAGATACGATCCCTTGTTAAATGAATATATTAGAGATGAAAATGGTTCATTTATTGCCAATACTATTTTACTTGGAAATTTTCAGAGTGGTACAAATTTTAATTCTATTGCTCGACTGTCCATCGATTTCTCAAAATGGAAATTTGATAAATTTAAATTTTTTAAGTATAGATTTTCTTTAAACTCCAACTATAATGGTCCTGAGAAAAATATCGACCAAAGCTTGAAAAACCATACTGCGCAACTACTTATGTTGCAACATAGAAACGAGTGGATATACCAAAAGGAAAAAAAATCAAATCGCTATCGATTTTGGGTTCAATCAAATATTAATTACAATGGAATGGATACAAGAAGCTGGGTCGACAAGAGAACCAATGTAAATGGTATTGACAGCCAAATTCCTCTAATAAATAATTATTTTCTCACTTATGATTTAAGTATTCATTCAAACTCTAGATCAACAAATAATCAGTTTCAATTTACAAGAAGCGTTAGAGGGTCATATCACGAGTTTGGTTTAAAAAAGTCTATTCCAAAGAGCATTCAATATCAAATTAAATCTATTTATTACCATGATAGAGTTATTTTTGACCTAAAAGATAAAGAGGTCTACGCAATTGGCATAAAGGCCAGTTTTATCAAATTTTTTGATAAAACTGGTAGGATTGATTGTAGGGTAGATTATTTTGATGCAAATGGATTTTCTGGAATGCCATCCGAGGCTCTTAAAGGTATTTCAAGCAATAGAACATTGCGCTCAACCATTTCTTCATCGTTTATGATTGATCAGTCGCTATCTTTTAATTCTTCGTTAGTTTTTATTAATGATGAACGTTATGATAATTTTTTTCAAATTTCAGGTGAGCTACGTGCGTACTTTTAGTCAAATAATCATTTTATTTTTTTACAGCATTACAAATGCCCAGCCAGACGATTCAGAGATTTTTAAAAAACTTACTCAAAGCGGAAGATGGGGCGACTATTATGTTTTAAGCTCAAATAATCAGTTTCAATTGATTAAGGAGGATGTTGAGATTGATTCAGTGCATTTTATCGGAGATAAATCAATCAAATTATTATCCCTAAAGAAACTGTTCAATAATTTAACCAATTCTCCTTCAAGTAAGATTGCTATTTCCAGATTTAAAGAAATTCAAGACGCCCATACATTTATTTCAAACAACACCAATTTGTCTTTTGCTCGATATGATCAAAATAATATTGCAGCTGTGGTAGACATTAAAACTGATTTTAAAAGCCATATAGGCGGCATTTTGGGATCAAGCAAAGACAATGAAGGAGAATGGAAGCTCAATGGTGAAATAGATTTTAATTTAGAAAATGTTTTTAAGGATGCTTCCTCATTTAGATTATTATGGCGACAGCCCACACCATCTTTTCGCTTCCTTTCTTTTGAGATAAATAGCCCTTTTATTTTAAATATGCCTTTTGGGGTAAGCGCTAACGCTATGCAAGAGTTCTCGGATCAAAATTATTTATATGAAGCATTTTCAATATTTTTTACAGCGATTGGACCTTTTGGCAGATGGAAAATTGGAAGCAAATTCAAAACGACTACCGATTTTCAGGCCTCTGATCATTCAAATTCGCGCGCAGCTGCTTTTGCGGTTGAGGGCGACAGAAGAAATGCTAGATGGTTACCGTATTCTGGGAGTAATTGGAGTGCAAATATTGATATTGGTAATAATATTTATGAATCTACTAGTTCTTTAGAGGTTAATACCGCAGTTCACCTTGCTATTTACAAACAAGCTTTCTCAAAAACATTTCTTTTTAAAATCCAAGGATATTACAATCAAATTAATGGTAGAAACCTTAATGCTGCTGAAAAAGTTAAATTTGGCGGATCAAATACACTGAGAGGATACAATGAAAACCAATTTTCTGCTGATTGGGTGACGCTTCAAACTTTTGAATGGATTACAGGAAGCATGAATCGCTCTCAATTCTTTGTATTTTTTGATCAGGTTTTTGCTAAAAATTTAAATATTAAACCTAGTTCAGGATTCGGTTTAAGAGTTTTTAATGGTACATTCTACTATGATATTTCTCTTGGATTTCCTATTGAAGGTATCAACAATGGAAAGATTCATATAAAGTTTAATACGCAGCTATAATTTGAAATAATCTTATTGATCTTTACTTAAAAAATGTATAAACACTTATTTTTACTATTTTTACTATTTATATCTGCATGCCAAGATACAAAACCTCGTGCACAGGGTGGCGATAATGAGATTATTTTAGTTTGTTCTAAGCAAGATAAAATTGAACTTGAATCAATATTAACTACTATATTCAACGATACACTTTTTACGCCGCAATCGGAGCCCCATTTTAAAGTAATTTGGGTAGAGCCAGAACGCTTTAACGAAATAAAGGATTATGTTAACGTTATTATTGGCGCGATTGGTGAATTCTCTACGAATAATGGATCTAAATTGATCAAGAATATTCTTACAGATAAACAGTATAATTCTACAATATCAGGAGACAATCATCTTATTTTTTCAAAAGATATTTATGCGCGAGATCAAAGTTTTTTAGTTATAAATGGGCCTTCATTTGAAAAGATACATAGCCTTGCTCAAGATCAAGGACCATGGATAAAAAAGCAGGTTGATGATTTATTTGTAAAAAGACAAAGCATGCATTTATTCAACGAATCAACACTGCAGAAGGAATTGCAGAATAAGCTCATAGATAAGTACGGATGGAATATTAAAATACCGTGGGGATATACAGTAATTAGAGATAGCTCAGATCAACAGTTCTTTTGGATTGGAAGAGATATGCCATTTAGGTGGCTTGCTGTCCAATGGAAACAGGGATTACTATTTTCAGACTCCTTATCTGTTGTAAGCTATGCAAAGATTTTTCCAGAAAAGTATTTTGAACATATTCAATATTCAGATTACAAATTTAAGGTTGAACCATCGATTTTTAGTGATTTTGGATCATGGAAAATCACCGGTTTGTGGGAAAGCATTGAAGATGCGCAAGGAGGTCCATTTATTTCTCATCTTTTTTATGATCCCAGTAAAGATAGGACGTATTTTATTCATTCCATGATTTTTCATCCGGGAAAAGATAAATACTTGCTGCTTAGACAGGTTGATATAATAGCAAATACCTTTCAGACAGAGGAGATGCTATTTAAATGAAAACAATATTATTAACTGGTGCATATGGCCAACTTGGAATAGTATGTGAAGAATACTTAAATAAACACTTTAAGGTATATAGTACAGCTCGAACGGCAAAAAATAAAAGGTTTTTGCTCGACATATCAAGCCAGCAATCCGTCAAAAGAGTGCTAGAAAATCTTCAGCCAGATATAATACTTAATCTGGCTGCAATGACCGATGTTGATAGATGTGAGAGTGAGCCTGGTATAGCTAAGAAATATAATTTGAATGGATTAATAAATCTTTGCGATGGTTTTGATGGTCATATTATTCAAATATCTACTTATTATGTATTTGACGGGAAAAAAGGCCCTTACGATGAAAACGACTCAACTAACCCAATTTCTGTCTACGGTCGTACAAAATTGCTAGCTGAAGAATTCCTAATCAATAGCAATCATAATTACACGATTATTCGTACAAATGTTCTTTATGGTTTTACGGATAATACAAAAGCAAGTTTTCTTCAATGGGTCATTAATTCTTTAAAGGATTCAAAAAGCATAAGAATAGTTAAGGATCAATGGAATAATCCCACATCTACAAACTCCCTTGCTAGATTTATTTTGAATATTGCCTCTACTAGCACGTATGGTTTATATCATTATGCTGATGAGGGCCTCATGAACCGTTACGAATTTGCGCAGTTGATTGGAAAAGTTTTTCATCTGGATCGATCATTAATTCAACCCATCTTAACATCCGAGTTGAACCAAATAGCCCCTAGGCCAATGTTGAGCGGATTAAAAACACGAAAAATAGAAGAAGAACTTGGAATAAAACCACCTTTAGTTGAAACTTGTCTTTTAGAATTTCGTAAAATGTTGAAATCATGAAATCAATTATAATTTCTCCAACGTACAATGAAAGCAAAAACATCTCAACTTTGGTTAGAACAGTTTTTGATAGAAACCCAGATATTCATTTGCTTATCGTTGATGACAGTTCCCCAGATGGCACCGGTCAAATTGTGAGCGATTTACAAAAACATCACCCTAACCTTCACCTGGAAACCAGAAAGGTTAAAGATGGGCTAGGGAAGGCATATTTATTTGGATTTGCATGGGCTTTGAAGCGTAAATACGATACCATTATCCAAATGGACGCAGATATGTCCCATCACCCAAAGGAAGTCCCTTTAATGATTGAGTTATTAAAAAATAACGATTTAGTCATTGGAAGTAGATATATTAATGGAATTAGCGTTGTAAATTGGCCGCTCAAAAGACTTTTCTTGAGCTACGGAGCAAGTGTTTATACAAGAGTAATAACTGGCATGCCAATAAAAGATGCAACAGGCGGGTTTAAAGCCTGGAAAGCAAGCACTTTAAGCGCAATTGATTTGAAGGGTGTTCGATCTTCGGGTTATTCCTTTCAGATAGAAATGAATTTTCGTACTTGGCGCAAAGGTTATAAATTAGTTGAGCATCCTATTATATTTATTGATCGGACAGTAGGTGAGTCTAAAATGAGTAAATCTATTATGTTTGAAGCGGTTTGGATGGTTTGGAGACTAAGAATTTGGAAAATATTTCGCTGGAATAAATAATAATTTGATTCATAGAAAGATTTAGATTTAACATTAATTTATTTGTATAAAATGTCAGACTATTATTTAGATTTTGAACTTCCTCTTAAAGAAATAGATCAAAAAATTCTTGAGCTTGAATCAGATCCTAGTTCAAAAAACACTTCAGAGGAAATTTCATCTCTTTCATTGCAAAAAAAAGAGCGCTTAGAAGAAATATTTTCTAAGCTAACACGTTGGCAAAAAGTGCAACTAGCGAGACACCCTCAGCGCCCGCTTTCAATGGACTATATTCACTCTTTATCTCCTGATTTTATAGAACTTCATGGAGATCGCTATTTTGGAGATGATCCTGCTATTATTTGCGGATTGGGATCGATCGATGGAAATAAAGTTGTATATATTGCTCAGCAAAAAGGAGAAAACACTAAAGAAAATATTTTTAGAAATTTTGGAATGATGAGACCTGAAGGATATAGAAAAGCGCTTCGTATTATGAAATTGGCTGAGAAATTCAGCCTCCCAATCATTTCATTAATTGATACACCTGGAGCATATCCAGGTATTGGTGCTGAAGAAAGAGGGCAAGGTGAAGCTATTGCTAGAAATCTTTTTGAAATGTCAAGTCTAGAAACCCCTATAATTGCCGTAGTTATTGGAGAGGGCGCAAGCGGAGGCGCACTTGGAATAGGAATCTGCGATAAAATGTTAATGCTTGAAAATACATGGTATTCGGTAATCAGCCCTGAGGGTTGTGCTTCAATTTTGTGGCGCGATGCAGCAAAAGCGCCTGAAGCTGCTGACGCGATGAAGGTTACCCCTGAAGATCTTTTTGAAATGGAAATATGCGATGAAATTATAAACGAACCCTTAGGCGGGGCGCATCGAGAATTTGAGCAAACTGCATTATCATTAAAATCTTCAGTTTTAGATAAAATTGAAATCCTTAACTCTGTTGATCCTAAGACTTTTTTAGATCAACGCATTAAGCGTTATGAAAAAATGGGTAAAATATCAGAAGAAAAATGATTTCTCATAATTTTCATGTCAAAGTATACTACAAGGACATAGATCAGATGGGAATTGTCTACTATTCTAGATATTTTGAATTCTTTGAATTAGCTAGGACCGAATTACTCAAAAGCATTGGTTTTGCTGTTAAAGATATTGAAAAAAATGACTTTTTCCTTCCTGTCGTTTCTGCATCATGTGAATATATAAAAAGCGCTAGCTTTGAAGATACACTGATTATCGAATCGCAAATAATAAAGACACCCTCAGCTCGACTTCAAATAGATTATAATATTATATCTGAGAACGACCAATCAGTTATTGCAAAAGGTAAGACAGTTCACGGTTTCATAAATAGGAAAGGCAAGCCCAAAAAACCCCCCAAGGCTTTAATAGAAAAAATTGAATTACTACTTTCCAATGAAAGATAAAGGATTCTTTAATGGCAGGTCATAGTAAATGGGCAAATATTAAACACAAAAAAGCCGCTCAAGATGCTAAACGAGGAAAGGTATTTACAAAAATAATTAAAGAATTAATGGTTGCTTCAAAAAATGGCGGGAGTGATCCAGAGTCAAATCCTCGCCTGCGCCAAGCAATTTCGACTGCAAAAGCAGCAAATATGCCAAATGATACTATCACAAGAAATGTTCAAAAAGGCGCTGGTGAGCTTGAAGGTGTTAATTATGAAGAACTTTCTTATGAGGGTTATGGACCAGAGGGTGTAGCGATTATTATGGAAGTAATGACAGATAATAAAAATAGAACTGTCGCAGAGATACGACACTTGATGAATAAATATGGGGGAAATTTAGGTGAGAATGGTTCTGTGTCATGGATGTTTGAAAAACTAGGACAAATTATCATTGAATCTAATTTGATTGATGAAGAAAAATTGCTTAGCGATGTGCTTGAGGTAGGAGCTGAAGATTTTAGCAAGGATGGATCGGATTTTTTAATTACTTCAAAACCATCATTGACGGCAGATATAGCAGAGAAGCTTGAACATAAAGGTTACAATATACTCTCTTCAAAAATTGAAATGGTGCCTAAAAATATAGTTGAAGTTAATGATTCAAATTCATCAAAATTAATAACTTTGATGGAGCAGCTTGAAGATCATGATGATGTTCAAAATATCGCATCAAATTTTCAAATAATTTATTTAAATACTAATTCATAATCATTTGATAAAGATTCAAAGAGTAGTTAGCGTTGATCCAGGTCTTAACAATACTGGATTTGGAATTCTTGATTATAAAGGAAGTCAAATCAAAGTTGTCGCCTATGGATTAGTTACGCCACCAGCAAAGGAATCAATTCCAAATAGACTTGAGTATTTAAATAGTCATATGAATGATTTAATTGATAAATTCAATCCACAATCCATGGCAATTGAAGATTCATTTTATAGTCAAAACGTTAAATCCGCCATCCTCTTAGGGCAAGCTAGAGGCGTTTTACTGCTTTCAGCTGCATCAAAAGGGATACCATCAATGGTTTATGCACCAAAAAAAGTAAAACAATCAGTTACTGGTAGTGGATCAGCCACTAAAAAGCAGGTAAAGTATATGGTTGAGAAAATTCTTAATATCAACAAACCAATAACATCTCTCGATATTACAGATGCTCTTGCAATAGGCCTATGTCACATTAATCAAAATAAATATCTATGAGTTTGGTAGAATCAATTTCAGGAATATTAATGGCAAAAAGCCCCACAAATGCACGGGTGCAGATCGGCGGAATCACTTATAACTTAAATATATCTATTTCAACCTATGAAAAATTACCAGAACTCAATGAAAGCGTAACGATGTTAACGCATCTTCATGTTAAGGAAGATGCGTTGAATCTTTATGGCTTTATAAAACATTCAGAAAGATCACTCTTTTTAAATCTGAATACTATAAGTGGCATTGGTCCGAGATCTGCTATGAATATTTTATCTGGAACTACTCCAAATGAGTTTAAACAAAGAATAGTAGAAGGCGATGTTAAGTCACTTACAATTATTCCAGGGATTGGTGCAAAGACTGCTAAACGGATCATCGTAGAGCTTAAAGAAAAATTCTCTGTAGACAATAAAAAAGATGAAACACTTGGCTTTTCTGAAGAAGGAGATACAACCATTGTAAAAGATGCAACAAATGCCCTAAAGTCATTGGGTTATAATTCAAAACAAATTTCAAATGCTTTGTCGGAGTTACAAAAAGAATCAAAAATTCCTGAAAAATTAGAAGATGTGATTCGCGAAGTACTAAAGCAGATGTCTTGATAATAATGAAGTATTCAAATCAATTACAAAACTTAGGCACCGAAACAGCTTTTGCCGTATCAGCGCAAGCTAAGGAGTGGGCTGATAAAGGGAACAAAGTATATCCTTTTCACTTGGGAGATATTAATCTCCCAACACCTGAAAATATAGTACAGGCAACAATAAAGAGTATTAATGATGGCCTTACAGGCTATTGCCCTTCAGAAGGTATTTTACCTTTAAGAGAAGCTTTGGCTCATGATGTTGGAGCGAAGAGAGGTGTGAATTACAATCCAGACAATGTAGCAATACAGCCTGGAGGCAAGCCAACCATTGGAAAATTTATTTCCTCAATTATGGATCCTGGCGATGAAATACTATACCCAAATCCTGGCTACCCGATTTATGAATCCCAGATTGAATATCAAGGCGGTAAAGCTGTTCCCTATTCTTTTGTGCAAACAGATATGGGTTTTGATATTGATATTCAGAAGCTGAATGATTCTATTACCGATAGAACTGTTGCGCTCATTTATAATAATTATCAAAATCCAATATCTGCTGAATCATCAAAAAAAGAAATGGAAGCTATAGCAAAAATAGCGATTGAGAATGATCTTTGGGTGCTTTCCGACGAAGCCTATTTTGAGATTGTTTACGATGGAGATGCAACTTCAATTGTATCTCTTCCAGGAATGAAGGAGAGAACAGTAATACTCTATACTTTTTCTAAAAAGTTTGCTATGACCGGCTGGAGAGTAGGAGGTTCAATTGGCCCTAGAGAAATTATTAAAAGAATTTCCAAGTTAAATGTTAATGCCGAATCATGTACTACTCATTTTATTCAAAATGCGATGGTTGAAGCCCTGAATGGAGATCAAACTGGATCACAAAAAATTTTAGAAAAGCTAAAAGTCCGTAGAGATGCTACAGTTAAAGGCCTTAACGCTATAGATGGTATTGATATAGTTGCACCCCGTACTACTTTTTATCTTTTTCCTAATGTTACTAAAGTGATGGAAAGAAAAGGGCTCCATAAAATTGAAGATCTGCAAAATGGCGCTCTTACCAATGCGAACGTATCTTTTTGTACTCGCGAACATTTTGGAAGAGCTCAAGCAGATGAGAGCGACTATTATATTAGACTAGCATATTCTGGGATATCTGTTGAAGATATCAATGAGGGCTTAATTAAGCTTAAAGATTTTTTTGAATCTCAATGAAAAAAACACCACTAAACTCTGAACATATAAAACTTGGGGCAAAGCTCGTTGAATTTGCGGGCTATGAAATGCCAGTACATTATAAGGGCATTGTTGATGAGCATTTGGCTGTTAGAAAGTCATGTGGGATTTTTGATGTTAGTCATATGGGTGAATTTTTTGTTTCTGGTGATGGTGCATTGGATTTTTTAAATCATATTACCATTAATGACGTAGCTTGCTTAGACATTTGGCAGGCACAATATTCTGCTATGTGCTTAGAAGACGGCGGCATTCTTGATGACATTTTAGTTTATAGATATCCAGATTATTTTATGCTTGTGGTTAATTGTTCAAATATTGAAAAGAATTTTGATTGGCTTATTGCTCATAAGCCAGAAAATGTGACAATTGCAGATGTAAGTAATCAAATTGGACTGATTGCCATTCAAGGTCCGAATGCTCGTGAGATATTAAACAACTACACAGATATTGATTTAAATAAAGTAGAATATTATCGTTTTTCTATTGCAAATATTAATGGATACCCTGCAACTGTGTCCAGGACAGGATACACAGGTGAACTTGGGTTTGAAATTTACGCAGATAACGTATCTACTGAACAAATATGGAAGATAATCTTATCAGGCTCAAAGCATGAAATTTACCCCGCTGGTCTTGGCTGTCGTGATACTTTAAGGATGGAAATGAAATATGTTCTTTATGGAAACGACATAGATCAGAGCACTAATCCTATTGAAGCTGGCTTAGGATGGATAACAAAAATGAATAAGCAAAATTTTATTGGAAAAGAAAGATTGAATCAAATTAAATCCAATTTATCTCGTGAACTCGTATGTATTGAAATGATCGATAGAGGGATTCCTCGTAAAGGATATTCGATTATAAAAGATTCGCTAAATATTGGCTACATAACAAGCGGTACGCAGTCACCTTCGCTACAAAAAGGCATTGGTCTGGCATTTATTGATACTAACTATTCTGAATTAGGAAGTGAGCTATTCATTGAGGTAAGAAATAAACATTTAAAGTGTAAAATTATTGAAGCCCCTTTTTACAAAACTGGAACAGTATTGGACTAATAAGAAATGAAAGAAAAACGTTTTGAAATATTAGGAATTTTAATTGTAACAGTTTCTATTTTAATCTTGTTTAGTTTTTTTGGATATAATTCCAATGAAGATCCAGGTATTTCACCAAATGTCAAAGTTGAAAATCCGATGGGTATACTTGGAGTTTGGCTATCCTATTTCTTTATAAAACTTGGTTTAGGTTATAGTGCATTCTTTATACCATTGCTATCAACAGTATGGGGTATTTGGTTCTTTATGCATAAAGATTTTGAAGCTATTGTCAGACCGTCTCTTTATGGACTTTTAGGAGTTTTATTATCTTCAATTAGTTTGGGCTACCTTCAAATTGTTTACTATGGTTTTGATAATTTATCGTTCCCATTAAGCGGAATGACTGGCGGGTTGATAGCAATTTTATTTTACGATTTTCTTGGAAATATTGGATCGTTATTGCTCATTATTGCGCTATGGCTAGTTTTAATCAGAAGCTATTTTGGCTTTAGCTATTACAAGCCTATAAAAAATCTATATTCAAAACTAGAAAAGAAGCGCGCAGACAAAAAACTTGTCAATGAAAATTTGATTATTGAACAAGAGAAAAAGGATCACACCCAAAGTTTGCTTACAAAAATTGAAGAGCAAAGAAAAAAAGATTTACCATTAGATCAGCCAGATAAAAATTCAGACAATGAAATGGACCAGGCTAAAGATCAAGAACCAGAAAAAGAAGAGGATTCAACTAATAATGAAGAAACAGAAACTGAAGCATTAAATGATATTAGCAAATCAGAAGATCTTCAAAGTAAAGAAAAGACTAATGATTTAGAGAAAATAGAAGTCGAAGAAATGGTTCAGGAAGAAGAAGTTGATTTAGACACCGTTGAAGAGCGAAAGCTTCCAAAAAAAGAGTTTCAGTTACCGTCTCCAGAGTTATTGGCAAATCCAATAAGCGTTCAAGGTGGTATAAGCAAAGATGAGCTCGTTGAACGAGCAAATTTTCTCCAACAATCCCTTGAAACATTTGGCGTTATTGGAAAAGTTGTCAATGTAAGCCCAGGTCCAGTTATTACCTTATTTGAAGTTGAGCCTGCAGAAGGAGTTAGGGTTAATAAGTTTGTAGCGTTATCGGATGATCTTGCTAGAGTAATGGAGGCAAGTCGAGTTCGTGTCATTGCTCCAATTCCTGGGAAATCATCAGTTGGTATTGAAATTCCTAATCGAAATCCAGATATGGTTTACTTTAAATCTGTAATTAATTCTGAAAAATTTGCAAAATCAGAATCAAAATTAACTTTAGCCATAGGTAAATCAACAAATGGGGAGATAGCTACCCTAGATCTCGCTCAAATGCCTCATTTACTTATTGCTGGCACTACCGGTTCCGGAAAATCTGTTTGTATGAATACAATTCTTGCAAGTATTCTTTATCAGGCTACTCCCGATGAAGTAAAATTTGTTATTGTAGATCCAAAAAAAGTTGAAATGGCTGTCTACCGCAGTCTTGCTAAATATCATTTATTAAAGATAGAAGACATTGATGAGCCAATAATAACAACGCCCGAGAATGCCGTCATTGCTTTGCGTGCTGTTGAAAAAGAGATGGGTAAACGTTACGATATTCTTGCAGATGCTGGTGTTAGAAATATAGCAGAGTACAATCAAAAAATTGTAAATGAAAAAGATGGAAAGATTATGCCATTTATTATAGTTCTCATTGATGAATTAGCTGATCTTATGATGTTAAACGCCAAAGAGGTGGAAGCTCCAATAGCTAGATTAACTCAACTCGCTAGGGCGGTAGGAATACACTTAGTTGTTGCAACCCAAAGACCCTCTGTTGATGTAATAACTGGTGTCATTAAAGCCAATTTTCCATCTAGAATAGCGTTCCAAGTAGCTACAAAAATTGACTCCAGAACTATTATTGATAGCCCTGGAGCAGAAAAATTAATTGGCAAAGGCGATATGTTATATCTTGGCTATGGATCATCTGAGCCAAATAGATTGCATAATGCGTACTTGAGTTTGGATGAAATACAAGCAATGATGTCGCATATTGAAGATCAAACTGAAGCTGATGATTTAGTTTTAGAGAGTCCTAGGGAAACGATGGGAGCAGGTGGTCTAGTAACAGAAAATGGAGATGGAGGATTTGATAGTCTTTTTGATGAAGCTGTTAAATTAGTAGTAATGCACCAGCAAGGCTCAATCTCTTTGATTCAGAGAAGATTAAAAGTAGGGTATTCAAGAGCTGCTAGACTAATTGATGAAATGGAGCAAGCTGGAATCGTAGGGTCATTTACTGGTAGCAAAGCACGCGAAGTTTTAGTTGATGAGTCTTACCTAGATTCTCTCAATTAAAGAAATATGTTTTCAAAAATACCACTTTATATTTTGATTGCAATTTCTACCATTTTTGGACAAAGTGAAATATGGTATCAAAAATTTTTAAGTACTTTGCGTAATGATTCAGGGGTGAGATTTACGGCTCAAATAACACAAAAAGAGTTTGAATTCAATACCGAATCTGAGGCAAATATAGAAATCATTGATAGTTCACATATCATATTTGACCTAGATCAAGAAACTATTTTTATATCGGGTGATACAATCCAAACTTATAATAAGCTAACCGATCAACTAATTATTGATAGAATAATTAATGATGACTTTGGAATATTATCTTTACTGACAGGAAATTTAAATGATGTTTCATTTGATAAATCAATATTATCAAAGGATAGGGTCAAAATTATTTATAGCATACCAGAATTCAATTATAATGGTTATATAGATATTTTAAAATCCGGTGAGCCAAAAAAAATGAATATTGTTTATGCAAAAAATCAATTTATTGATATTAAGATTACCAATTTTAGATTTGGTGGCCTAAATATAAATACTGCTATTCGACCTAAGCCAAAAGAGATTATAAATCTTTATGAATAGGTGGATTAAATTATTTATTGGATTTTCTTTGAGTTTCATTGGGCTCTATTTTTCTTTTAAAAATATAAATTTTGGTGATCTTAAAAAAAGTTTTGAATCAATAGATTTATTATGGGTATTAGCTGCGACATTATTACTGGTCTTTTATACTTTAATAAGGTCTTTTAGATGGAGATTGCTGTTATTTTCAATTAAGAATGTTAATATAGAAGATCTATTTGCCTCAAATATGATTGGCTATTTTGGCAATTCAATTCTTCCATTTAAAATGGGCGAAGTTTTAAGAGGTTATTCTATTTCAAACTCAAATAATTTAAAAACCTCAACTGTTTTAGGTTCAATTGTTCTTGAAAGAGTTTGCGATTTGTTTGGACTAATTTTTGTATTCATTTTAGTTAGCGTATTTTATTCTTTTCCCAACGATATTGAGTTTTCATTAATTTTTACTATCATCTTTATTGTGGCTATCATTCTACTGCTTTTGCTTATTTCATTTAAAAAGAAATTAATTCTAGATAAAATTTCGAATCTATGGCTAATGAATTCCAAAAGTGTTATTACATTTATTAAAACTCTAAGATCGTTTAGCAAAGGATTTAATTCTTTATATGATTTTAGATCTTTTTTCTTCATTTCACTTCATACAATTATTACCTGGATTATCCTTTTCTTTGTTACACACTTTGCATTGCTCTCATTGGATATGAGCCTATCATGGGTTGAGATAGGCGTTATCTTATTATTAACCTCAATGGCAATGTCGGTTCCTGCTGCTCCAGGATCGATAGGAACCCATCATTTTGCGACCTTTTATGTTATGAATAGCTTATTTAATTATAATAGTATAGAATCTCAAACTTTTGCCATTGTTTTGCATGCAATAAGCTATTTGCCATTAGTAATTATTGGCTCATATTATTTCTTCAAAAGTTCAATTCAAATTTTTGATGTTTTTGATAAGGAATTAGTTGATGAAAAAGTATGACACCATTTTTCTTGACCGAGATGGAACCCTTAATTTGGATACAGGGTACATTAGCTCTTTAAATAATTTCAAATTTTTTGATTATACTTTAAAGTCTTTGGTTAATTTAAAAAAAGTAACTAACCAATTTTGTATAATCACCAATCAATCTGGGGTAGCAAGAGGTTTGATTGAAATAGATCAACTCAGTTCAATTCATAATTTTATTTTAAATAAATTTTTTGAAAATAAACTTAATTTGCTTGGTATATACTATTGTACAGACCATCCTGATAATGCTAGCATTAATAGAAAGCCGGGCATAGGATTATTTGAGCAAGCAGCAAAAGATCATAAAATAAATTTAAAAAAATCATTAATGATTGGTGACAGTGCTTGCTATATTGAAGCTGCAATAAGTTGTAAAATGGATAACATATTAGTTCTAACAGGCAATGGTAGTAAAACAAAAAAAACCTTAAACAAAAAACCAATGTATATTTCTAAAAATTTATTAAGTGCCTCAAATTTTTTGATAAATAGATGATGAGGGTAGGGTTATTATCTGGTGGAAACTCAACCGAGAGAGAGGTTTCTTTAGCTTCTGGTAAATCAATTTACAAAGCTTGTAGAGACTTAGGCTATCAAGTAAAAATTCTTGACCCAATTGATGGTATTCGTTCTATAAAAGATTCTATTTTATCTGTTGATATTATTTTTAATGGTCTTCATGGTGGGGATGGTGAAAATGGTGAAGTGGCTAAATATTTAGAATCGTTAAATATTCCCTACACAGGATCTGACCAATTATCTTCAGCCACATGTATGGATAAAAACAAAACAAAGACCATTGTTTTTGAAAATAAATTTCTAACACCTGGATGGGTAATGAAAAATAAAGATTCTGATGATATAATTGATATAGATTTAACCTTTCCATTAGTTGTTAAACCAAATGATCAAGGTAGTACTATCGGTCTGTCAATTGTAAAAAATAAAAAAGAATTGAGAAAAGCATTTGAACTTGCTGGGAAGTATACAAGCTCAATACTATTAGAATCATTTATTAATGGAAGAGAAATTACTGTCCCTGTAGTTGCAAATAAAGCGTACTCAATTGTAGAAATTATTCCAAGCCATGATCTTTATGATTATGAGTGTAAATATACAAAGGGAATGTCTGAATATATTTGCCCAGCTGACCTAAGCATCAATCTTTCAGAATCAATTAAAGACTTAGCGTTAAAAGTCCATAAAATCCTTAATTGCAGACATTATTCCAGAGTCGATTTTCTTTTAGATAAAAATAATGATCCATGGTTTTTAGAAATAAATACCTTACCTGGCATGACTGAAACTAGCTTACTCCCTAAGTCGCTTAAAGCTAGCGGTATTGAATTTAAAGATATAATTCAAAAAATATTAAATGAGGCTATTAAAAGCTAAGAATATGCTAAGGCTCTACAATTCACTTACTCAAAAAAAAGAGGATTTTAAGCCTATTGAAAAAGGAAAAGTGAAGCTATATACCTGCGGCCCTACTGTTTACGACTATTCACATATCGGAAATTTTAGAACATTTTTGTTTGAAGATTTATTAAAGAGAGTATTAACTGCTTTTGGTTACGAAGTATATCATATAATGAATATTACTGATGTTGATGATAAAACTATAAAAAAAGCCAATGATGAAAATAAAGATTTAAAAGAGGTTGCTTTAAGATACACAGAAGCCTTTAAAAATGATATCAGATCTCTTAAAATAAATGAAGCCGATCTTTATCCTAATGCCACAGACCACATTGAAGAGATGGTTAAAATAATTAAAATTTTAATAGAAAAAGACTTTGCCTATGTTTCAGAAGATAATTCAGTATTTTTTAAAATCAGTAATTACCCAGATTATGGAAATCTTGTAAAAATATCAAAATCAAATATAAATAATAACCAACAAGTCTCAGATGAATATGGCCTAGATAATGTTAACGATTTTGCACTTTGGAAATCTCATAAAGAAGAAGATGGAAAATTTTATTGGGACTCACCATGGGGAAAGGGGCGACCAGGGTGGCACATAGAATGCTCGGCTATGTCTACTCATTATTTTGGTAATCATTTTGATATTCATTGCGGAGGTGTTGATAACAAATTTCCGCATCATGAAAATGAAATTGCACAATCTGTATGCGCTTTTAATGAACCATTTGTGAATTATTGGCTTCATTCTGAATTTTTGTTAGTTGAAGATCAAAAAATGAGTAAATCTTTAAAAAATTATTACATTCTTTCAGATTTATTTGATAATGGTTTTAGTCCAGAAGAATTTAGGTTTATTATGCTTAGCAGTCATTATCGCTCAAGAGTGAATTTTAGCATGGACAGAAAAGATGAAGCAAGATCAGCGATAAAACGCATTAAGGAGTTCGAATCACGCTTGCTAGATATTACAAATGAAAAATCAAATGAACTTCCAAAAGCCGTAAAATTATTCAACCAACATCTTTGCAATGATTTGGATACGCCGAATGCCTTAGCTGAATTCTATAATTGGATTCGTTTAACAAATCAACAGATTGATCACAAAAATTTATCTTTAGATGAAGCAGCTCAAGCTAATGCATTTATATTCTATTTTAATTCAATTTTTGACATATTATCTCCAAATGATAATGTTCCTGAAGAAATAATGGGACTAGTTCAAATGCGAGAAAAACATAGATCAAATAAAGAATGGGAAAAATCCGATTTATTACGTGACGATTTACTTTCAAAA
>JAYZHS010000020.1:0-5043 GCA_036166315.1 Fidelibacterota bacterium | reverse complement strand
GATAATCAATAAATACCTATCAGGTAAAATGAATGTTTTAAAGATAATATACCTCTTTGGACTATTGATTTTCCTTAGCTGTGATCGTTCTACCGATGATGGTCAAGCGCAACTTCCAGATAGCCATAATCCTGAGGATTGCGATTTCCAAACAAGCACACCTCCTTTTAGCGGTACCATTTTCATTGATCCAGATATTATCACGCCAAATGAACCAACGACCTTTACCGGTTTAACCTATGTTGGAACTGGAACACGAACTATGTACGATAGAAGGAATGGAGGCGGATGGGTGACGCTAGCACCCTACCTATTTCGTGCCAATTATGATGATGGCCTGGAAATTGAAGTACAGGTAAATCCAGAGTTTGGCTCCGTTGAAAACGCCCAGATCCAAGCCGATAAATATGCACCTGTGATCGGCAGACTAACCACCGAACTTAGAAAAGATGTTGAGACCGTATGGATACATAAGGGATTTGAAAGCTTCGGTGGCGGCAATAACAACCTTTTGATCTACCCCGAATGGTCTTTAGAATATTATGAGAGGCAAGGGATCTTGGAAGAGACCCTTGTACACGAAGCTTCGCATAGCTCCCTCGATGCTTATCATGCCAATGATAAAGATTGGCTATTGGCTCAAAAATTAGATTGCAACTTCATTTCAGATTATGCTAAACAGCATCCTATAAGGGAAGATATTGCAGAAAGTTATTTGACCTACCTTGCGGTGCGCTATCGATCGGATCGAATTTCTTCAGAATTAAAAATGAAGATCGAATCCGCAATACCAAATCGAATCAAATATTTTGATAATAAAAAATTTAATATGCACCCCATCCAATAAATTGAGAATATTCTGATGGTTAAAAAAAAAGAATCATTTTTTTAATATTTTCGCTAACTTGCACTGAATGTTTTTAAAATTAACTCATTTTCTTAGCATTATTTTCATTTGCTATGCTAGTCAATTAACTGCACAGCAGTCTGATGTAGTTTCGGTAGCTGTCGTTGATTTTGAACAATCTGGTATCAGCGAGCTAGAGGTGCAAACTTTAACTCAACGATTCTCAAGTGAGCTACAAAATACCGCAAAGGCAATTTTGGTCGACCGCGATGTTTTGATTTCTCAAATTGCATCTGCTGGATATTCCCCATCAAGCTGTAAGGCTGCAGAATGTGTACTAAAGGCAATTGGCGATACGCTAGGCGTGCAATACATCATCACTGGATCGGTCAAAAAGAATAAAAAGCGCTATACGCTCAATGCAGTATTTACCAATGTTGCAACAGGATCTGAAGAGCAAATTATAAAAACGAACTATAACGGTCCAGTCGATGGGATGGTGGTAGAGCTAGAGATCATGGCTTGGAATATCATGAACCAAACACCTCCAGAATCACTTTTTGCTAAACGTAAAGGCAAAACAAAAACAAAGGTTAGAAGGCCAAATGTCAAAACATCGCTAGGCGCATTGGCGCGCGCTAGCGTTATTCCAGGATGGGGGCATTATTATGCAGATCAAAGCGCCAGAGGTTTAATGTTCTACAGCGCAGAGGTTGTTGCTCTTTCACTCGGCTATTTAGCGTATCTTGACTACGATAGAGCGTACGGAAAAGTGGATCTATACTATAAAAAATACAAAGCAGAAACCGATGAAGAATTATTACAGTATTATAAGGGAAAAACTCAAGAAGCAGAAGACGCTATGATCCGAAAAAATAATACATTGATAACCATGTTTCGTGCAGCAGCAGCGATTCATGCGCTCAATATGGTAGATGCTTACATGCTTGATATTACCCCAGAGCCTTTTGGTAAAAAAACAACACTGGGATTGGGTTTTGACCCAATCATCAGTCAACCCCAATTGAGGTTTTCAATTGCGCTTGATTAATTACATCTTCATTGCTTTGTTTGCTTTTTTCATTTCTTGCGATCTGATCGAACCTGAATTTGATAATATTTTAGATTCAGAGTTTAGCAACCCTCCAGCGCTTCTATTCAGCCCTGAAAAGTATTCTTCAGGCGTTGGTCAAGAAGTTGAAGTGATCCTACATGCTCTTAAGGTTGAAGATATCGCAAGTATGCGTGCACGAATTCTTTATGATAATTCAAAATTAGAAATTGTAACAGTTAACCCAGGTCTTCTCTTTAATAGTGATGCAGCCCCTCTCTTTGTTTATGATGATGATGGTTCTGGGCAGCTTGATATTTATTCCGTATTTATGGGGGCTGAAAGGAAAGTATCTGGCACTGGAGAGATTGCATTCATCAAGGTTAAAGTAACCGGCTATGGCGACGCCTTTCTTGAAGTTTCTGATGAATCACAGCTACTTGATGTAAATGGGAATGAGATTGCGATACAAAGCCTAGGCGAAGGAGTGATCAGTGTTAAATAGGATGTATCAAAAATTAGCGATTGCCCTATTTTCTCCGCTAATCATCTCAAATATTTTATTATCCCAAGATGAGCAAATCAGACTGACTTTAGCCGATTCCTTAGCTTATGTTGATTCAACATCCATGATTGATTTTGAAACATTTCTAATAGAGCGCAAACTCAAGAAAAAAAGACAAAGAGAAATGATTAAACCCTCAACTATTGTTGAGCAAAAGTATCAAAAAAGCCAAAGTTTTAATAATGCTACTGTTTTAAATAAATCAGTTACAACTCTAACCTTTACTAATGCGAGCGCAGTTGGAAAAGATGGACCTACGCAAAATCAGATTGATGCTGCTTATTCAGGTACAGCCCTTGAAGGAAAAGTGACGATCAATACGCAAGGTATTCAGGAATGGACGGTGCCTGTAGCCACTACTTATACTATTGATGCCTATGGTGCAGAAGGCGGCGGAACGCATCCCGGCCAAGGCGCTCAAATGAAGGGTGAATTTGATTTAGATAAAGGTGATGTGATTAAAATTGTTGTAGGCCAGCAGGGAATTCAGGAGGATGGTTATACGCGTAACAATCGTAGAGCTGGCGGCGGCGGCGGCGGAACATTTGTTATTAAAACTCCCTACAATAACACTGCATCTATATTGGTGATTGCTGGTGGTGGCGGCGGCAGTGGGACTGATGATGATGGAAATATTGCAGATGGTGTCATTGAAACAAGCAATGCAAATACAGGTGGCGATGGAGAGGGTGGTCCAGATGCAGGTGAGGGTAATTCTGGTGCAGGTTTTTCTGGAAATGGGGTCATTGGAAAACATAATCAAGGTGTTGTATCTCATTCATTTGTAAATAATGCTGTTGGGGGCACTGGTGCAGATGGAGGCGGATCTGGGTATGGCGGTTTTGGCGGCGGCGGCGGCGATGGCTATGCTGACGGCGGTGGTGGTGGCGGCTATTCTGGTGGAAAGACCCGTTCCGATGGAGATAGTGCATACGGGGGTGGTTCAAAAAATTCTGGTTCAAACCAAAATAATACTGCTGGTGCAAGATCTGGCCATGGACAAGTAATTATTAGCTATGCACCAGCACCGACGATAACAAATATAACTTCCAATGCATCCAATGGCATATTTGATACAGATGATCAAATTGCAATCGATGTAACATTTTCAGAATCTATAATTGTTAGTGGAACACCTCAATTAACCCTTGAAACAGGTTCTTCCGATGCTTCGGTTAATTATACCTCTGGATCTGGCACGAATACTTTAACTTTTAATTATGCGGTAACATCTGGGCACGATAGTCCAGACCTTGACTATAAAGCAACTACTTCGCTTACACTAAATGGTGGAGCCATCAATAATGATAGCAATGTAGACGCTATTTTAACGCTTCCATTGCCAGGCGCACCCGGCTCGCTAGGTGCCAACAAAAATTTAATTATTGATACAGCGCTACCTGTGATTTCTTCTGTATCGCTTGCTTCTTCCAATGCTACAATCGCTGTTACTATGAGCGAAACGGTTTATAATTCTTCTGGTGGTGTGGGCAATCTTGAGGCTACAGACTTTATCTTTTCAATTAGCGGAGGTACCGCTGAGCTTTCCAGCGCTACCCCAACAAGTTTTTCAGCCAATGGTAACCTGTATACACTTGGCATTGGGCTATCTGAGGCACCAGATGGCACTGAGACATTAACCGTTAATCCTGTGCAAAATAGCATTTTCGATAAAGCAGGAAAATCGGCAGCTACTAGTCAAAACAATAATACCGCAACCTTAAATACCGTTGCCGTTCAGCTTGGGGCAGATATGAATGGTGAAACAGCAGGTGATTATTTCGGCTCTGCAGTATCATTAAATGCCGCAGGTGATCGTATTGCGGTCGGCGCATATTTGAATGATGGTACCGCAGGAGACGCTGGTCATGTGCGTGTTTATCAGTACACCAATAATGCCTGGACGCAGCTTGGAGTGGACATCGATGGCGAAGCGATTGAAGATCATTTTGGCTATTCTGTATCGATAAACGCGGCTGGTGATCATGTAGCGATTGGAGCGCCGTTGAATGATGGTTCTGGAATCCATGCCGGCCATGTTCGAATCTATCAATATACCAATAATACTTGGACGCAACTTGGAGCGGACATTGATGGTGAAGCAGCCGGTGATAATTTTGGTCGTTCGGTATCGATGAACTCGGCTGGTGATCGTGTTGCAATCGGTGCACCTCTAAATGATGGTAATGGAGCCGATGCTGGCCATGTTCGTATCTATCAATATACCAATAATGCCTGGACGCAACTTGGAGCAGATATCAACGATGAAGCAGTCGGTGATAAAACCGGTGTTTCCGTATCGATGAACTCGGCTGGTGATCGCGTTGCGATTGGAGTAGAATCTGGTGGCGCATCCACTGCCGGTCAAGTCCGCGTTTATCAGTACACCAATAATGCCTGGACGCAGCTTGGAGTGGACATCGATGGTGAAGCAACAGATGATAAATTTGGTGCTTCCGTATCAATGAATGCAGCAGGCGATCGTCTTGCGATTGGTGGACCCGAAAATGATGCCAATGGTTCTTTAGCCGGTCATACCCGTATCTATCAATATACCAATAATGCCTGGACGCAACTTGG
>JAYZHS010000019.1:0-4609 GCA_036166315.1 Fidelibacterota bacterium | reverse complement strand
AACCTACATTTATAAATGTATATAAAATCATACTTGTTACTATTCCGATTGATAACATTATACCAAATGGATCTGTGGTTTCTTTGGCTATTTTTATTCCTCTTTGGAAAAAGAATAGAAAAATTGATAAAACCCCAATTGCCCCCCATAGGCCGAGCTCTTCACCAATTATTGCAAATATGAAGTCAGTATGTGGCTCTGGAAGAAAAAGGTTTTTTTCTAGACTATTACCTATACCAAGACCTTTTATCCCGCCATTACCAAGACTTATAAGCGATTGTTGTGCTTGATATCCTAAGTCTTGAGAAGCATTATCTGACCCTCCAACAATTGAGCCTAGCCAGTATACTATTCGTTTCATTCTATACGGCATCATCAACATTACTGGTGTCATAATAGCTAAAGCCGCTGTAGATGCTGCAGCTAGATGTGAAATTCTTGCGCCTCCTATAAAAAGCATAATAAATCCAATAAGCCCAATCACCGCTGCTGTGCTAAAGTCTGGCTGAATAACAATGAGAAATAGCATAATTGTCAAAATCAACAGGGGAGGGGCTATGCCTGAATAAAACTCTTTTAATTGATTGCGTTTTTTATCGATATAAAACGCTAGAAATATAATTAAGGAGAATCTTGCAAAATCAGATGTTTGTATTGAGATTATGCCTAGATTTAACCACCGTGCTGCAGAACTAGAACCTTTAAAAATATATGCCAGCTTAGTTATTAAAAGAAGAATTATAGATAATATTATAAGATACGGCGCTACTGTTTTTAATTTTCTATAGTCTGTTATTGTAAAAAAGAACATTGCTAAAAATCCAATTATCATTCTCTTTAAGTGCGATCGAAGATATATTGTATCCGATAATCCGCTAGATTGATAAAGAGACTTGAATGAGCTGGCACTATATAGCATAACCATACCAATTCCGCATAAAATTAATATTAACCATAGAAGAGATTTATCGTATTTTTTAATAATAATATCAAGCTGTCTCATGCTTGTGCCATTTCATTAACTATTTTTTTGAATTCATTTCCGCGCTCCTCATAATTGTTATATTGATCAAAACTAGCGCAGCCTGGAGATAGAAGTACAATATCTCCAGGAACTGCGCTTTTATGACAGACCTCTACCGCATCCCTGAGACTGGATACTTGATCCAGTTCTACCGCATCCCTGAGTGCAATAGCTATTTTTTTGCTAGCCTGTCCATAGGAAATTATTTTTTTTACATTATTCTTAATAAATGGTATTAATTCAACAAAATTACTGTCTTTATCTTTTCCGCCAAGGATTAAAATAACTGAATTTGAAAAAGATTGAATTGCGGCAATTACTGATTCAATATTTGTCGCTTTTGAATCATTGTAGTAGGCAACACCGTTATTGATTACTACTTTTTCTAACCTGTGCTCAATCCCTGAAAAATTAGAAATTGTTTCTGAAATTTGTCGGTTACTAATATTTAGAATTTTTGCGGCAGTAGAAGCTGCTAAAAAATTTGAAAGATTATGCTTTCCAGCTAGGGCAATCTTACTTAGATCTAAAATATGAGAATCTCCTTCAATGATTTTAGAATCTCTTATTTTGAATAGATTTTCAGAATTATTATTTATGCTAAAACTTAGAATTTTAGGTACAGCATTTTTACATCGTTTATTTAATATTGGATCATCAGAGTTATAAATCAAGAAATCGTTATTATCTTGATTTGCTATTATATTTAATTTTGCCTCAACATATGCATTCATATCTATATATCTATCTTGATGGTCTGGAGTTATATTCAAAATAATTGATATGAATGGTTTAAAATGGATGATATTCTCTAATTGAAAACTTGAAAGCTCTAAAATATAAATTCTATCATCTGTTTTTTTATTTAAATCATTTAATATTGCTCTAGAAAAGGCAAATCCCATATTTCCAGCAAGTATGGGTGAATAATTATCACCCTTTAGCATTTCATAAAGCATATTTACAGTGGTGGTTTTACCGTTTGAACCTGTCAATCCAATGATCGGTTTATTTGTAAACCAACTTGCAAACTCAATCTCACTTATTATATCTATATTTCTTTTTTGGGCTTTGCTTATAATATTAGAATCTTGAGGTACGCCTGGAGAAAGTATCCAAAGATCAGAATCATAAATATCATTACTGTGCTTTCCTATTTCAACATCAATACCATATTTTATTAAATCTTTTTTGACTGATAAGTTATTTGGAGATTCATTAAGATCGCTCAGCAACACATCAGCCCCTAGGTGATTAGAAAGTAAAGCTGCAGACGTACCTGTTTCTCCCATACCAATTATTGTTATTTTTTTTGATTTTATATCAACTATTTCTTTTCTCAAAAAGCTCATTATCTAATTTTAAATGTTGCTAATGTTAATAGAGCAAGCAAAAGCCCAACTATCCAAAATCTAATTACTATTCTTGATTCTGGATATCCCTTCAGTTCAAAATGATGATGGAAAGGCGCCATCAAAAAAAGTTTTTTCGGCTCACCATACTTTATTTTTGTATACCTATAATAGCTAACCTGCAATATTACTGATAGAGCTTCTGCGACAAATACGCCACCAATTATCACAAGTAAAAATTCTTTTTTTAATAATATAGAAAGTGTTCCAAGTGCAGCTCCTGTTGAAAGGGAGCCTACATCACCCATAAACACTTCAGCTGGAGCAGCATTAAACCACAGATATCCAATGCATGCGCCTACACAAGCAGCTGTGAAAATTGTAAGTTCACCTGAACCTGGAAGATAGATGATGTTTAGATAATCAGAAAAGTCAACTCTCCCGCTTATATATGCGATTGCAGCAAAGACTGTGAAGCATATTGCTAGAAGCCCGGAAGCAAGTCCATCTAATCCATCAGTAAGATTTACAGCATTAGATGATCCAGTTACGACCAAAATTATAATTAATGGATAAAGTAGGCCAAAATCAATGACAGTATCTTTGAAAAATGGCACTGAGGTTACAGTTCTAAAGTTATCCCATGCACCAGTATTATAAATCCAAAACGTTATGATTACACCAAGTGAAATTTGACCAGCTAATTTGTATTTAGCTACAAGACCGCTTTTGATTTTTTTTATGGTCTTTAAATAATCATCCAGGAAGCCGATCAATCCCATCCATATTGTTGAGATTAGAATTATTTGAATGAAAGAATTTTTGAGGTCAGCTAGTAGGAGGGTAGGGAGGATAATTGCTGTAAGGATAATTATCCCCCCCATAGTTGGAGTGCCTCTCTTTTTTTTGTGGCTCTCCGGGCCATGTTCACGTATTTCTTCACCAATTTGATAATGACGAAGTTTTCGTATAATGGCCGGTCCGAGGATGAAACTTATTATAAGAGCTAGAATTGCAGCAGAGGCACTTCTAAAGGTTATATATTGAAAAACATTTAAAGGTGAAAATGAATCTCGTAATGAATAAAGAAAATGATACAGCATTAATTTTCCATAATACCCTGAATGATTGTTTCCATTCTCATACCCCTTGAGCCTTTGATTAAAATTTTATCATTTGATTTTATTATTTTTTGGAGAAAATCAATTAATTCCTCTTTAGAATCAAAATGCTGATTTATTTTAACTTTTTTAATTGATTTACTTGTTGCAATAGTTTCTTTTCCATAAGTCAAGACTGCAGATAATTCCATTTCATCGCATTTTTCCCCAATTGCGATATGCTGCTCTCTAGATACGTCACCAAGCTCAAGCATATCCCCAAAGATAAAAACTTTTTCCCCTTGCCCGCTAAATGCGCTTAAATAATCTATTGCAGCTAGCGTTGATTCTAAATTTGCATTATATGTATCATCAATAATGATGTAAGAGCCATTATTTTTTACTTCACACCTTCCTTTTGGCGGTGAAAAGGTTGATACCCTATCTTTTATAGCTTCCCATTCTACATCCAGCTCTCTTGCTATCGCACAGCATGCAATAATATTTTTTGCAAATGACAGGTTTGAAGATAGAGTGGGTATTTCTTCAGTATTAATTGTTAACGTTATCGTCCCATCTTCTTCATAATGTAAATCTGCTGGATAGTCACAATCTGGATTAAGCCCAAAAGAAATAGAGTCACCTTTAAGGGCTATTTCTTTTACTCTTCTATCTGCAGCATTTACAAATGCTATCCCATTTCCCAGATTTTCAAATATAGCAGCTTTAGTTTTAGCTACCGCCTCAATGCTGCCAAATCCTTCGAGATGAGCAGGGGCTATATTCGTAATAAGCCCAAAATTAGGATTAGCAATTTTAGCTAATATTTCTATATCGCCTGCTCGATTTGCGCCCATTTCTAAAATCGATGCACCGTGAAAAGCATTTAATTGTAATAGGGTAAGAGGGAGGCCAATAGAGGTATTATAATTCCCTTCTGTTGCGTGAATATCAAATTTTGAAGAAAGAATATGCCTAAGCAGCTCTTTTGTTGATGTTTTTCCATTTGATCCGGTTATTCCAATAATTGGTATATTGAATTGACGTCGCCATTCCGTTGCAATTTTTCCAATTGATTCAATTGTATCGCGAACCTGAATCTGATCCCCATGTACTTGGTCATTTATATCTGA
>JAYZHS010000018.1:0-3947 GCA_036166315.1 Fidelibacterota bacterium | reverse complement strand
CCAGAGCCTCCAGCTGCTACATTCGCTACTAAAGAGCAATCGGAAATACAAACCAACGATGAGCAACAGGATTCAGGGCCTACACCGGAACCCATTGAAACACCTACCGAAATGGACCCAAAAGATGAATTAAAACTCGCTCCTATTCTTTATGAAGATTTTGCATGGGAAAAATATATGGTTGAGCCTGGTGACTTCTTAGTAAAGATTGCGAAAAAAGAATATGGTGATTTTAAACTTTGGAAATACATCTACGAATGGAATAAAGAACAAATAGGAGATAATCCTAACGTAATTTATCCATATCATTTTTTTGATTTACAAAAAGAACGTCTTGCAGCAAAGACTGCTGATGCATCATACTTTGATTATGTTGTGCAGCCAGGTGATAATTTGTGGAATATTGCAGGCAGACAATATGGAGATGCAAAATCATGGATTATCTTATTGCAAGATAATGAAGAATCAATTAAAGCATCTGCGGGTATTCTCAGCCCTGGAATGGTCCTCAAATTAAGAGACAAGCTCGATCCAAACTCCTAAATTCGAAGCTTTCGGCTTCTATTGTAGCTGAATCTTTAAAAAGATCTTCCCTTAAAAACAAGATTGTGTATGTGGAGAGCCTACCTTCAACAAACACGTATGCATGGAATCTAATAGACAAAGGAAAAGAATCTGGTATTATCCTAACTAGCAATCAATATGATGGAAAAGGTCAGCGAAATAACAACTGGCTTTCTTCTATTGAAGGAGGAATAACTTTTTCATTGTTTTTAAATAGAAAACTGCCCTCAAATCAGCTTGGTATTCTTCCTATTCTTGCCGGTCTATCTATCCAAGAAGCAATGTTAAATCATGCTGTTACAGTTTCCCTAAAATGGCCAAATGATATTTTGCTAAAAAATAAAAAGATTGGAGGTATTCTTTGCGAATCAAACACAAGGGGCAAAGTTTCAAAATATATTATTATCGGCATAGGAATGAATGTCAATGATGATCGAAAGAGTTTAAATGAAAATAGTTTACTTCATGCATCTTCTTTGAAAATAGTTTATAAAAAAGAATATGAGCGCGAAAAAATCATTGCATCAATCATTGATCAGCTTGAGGTTAATTTGAATTCATTCCCAATGAACTCAAAAGATATAATCAAAAAATGGGAGCTAACCTGCTCGCACATCAATAAAGAGGTCGCATTTAAAAACAATTCTTTATCAGTTTCAGGTATTTTTAAAGGCTTGAATAGCGATGGAAGTGCAAAAATTTTAGTTAATAAACAACTTAAGAAATTAACTAGTATTCAAATTACTTAATTTTTATAGATAGGTGAAATCTTAGCTTTGATTTCAAAATTTTCATATTCTTCTGAAAGTTTTTTTTGCAATTCGGTTTCAAGATCAAAAATATCTTTCCTTGTCATACCAATAGATACATTCACTCCAAAAAGAATAAGATTGTGATTATTAGTATTTACTATTCGAATATCATGAAAATTTGTTATTCGATTATCGTTTGAGTACAGTGATGTTAGCTTATCATCGACCTGCTTAACCATTGGATTTTCAGGATAAACCGGATCAATATGAATTGTAGGCTCAACACCTAAATTCTGTTCTAGTTTTAATTCTACATCTTCTGATATATCATGAGCCTCAGCAGCGGTCTTTCGACCATCGATTTCAACATGAAGGCTTATATACTTATCATGACCGTAATGGTGCACCACAATATCATGCACCCCAAGAGTATTTGGAACATCTAAAACAATTTCTCGAATTTTATTCAGCTCGTCAGTTTTGGGAGGAGTTCCAATTAGATCGTCTACTGAATCTTTCGCAATATCAAATCCTGTGTAAATAAGTAACAATGCAACTGCAAGGCCAACCCAACCATCTATCGTTGAAAAGCCATATTTTCCTGCAATCAGAGCTCCAATAACGAGAGTGCTTGATATCGCATCTAGCCTATGATGCCAGGCATCTGCATGTAAGAGGCCAGAAGCTATTTTTGATGAAAGAAACTTTGCAAATCTCGCAGTTATTTCTTTGATTATGATTGTTACAATAATTAATGCAATCATCCACCATTCTGGTGTTAGAATTTCAGGATTTCTTATTCGATCTATAGCAACTTCAAAAAGCTCAATACCAGCTACGCAAAGCAATACAGCGATGATTAAGGTAGCAATATATTCAGCTCGGCCATGGCCATAGGGATGGTGCGCATCAGCAGGTTTATCTATTTGTTTAAATCCCCAAATTACAATAATTGATGTAATCATATCAGACAATGTATGAATAGCATCCGCAATCAAGCTTATTGCGCCAGTTATGAGTCCAATTGAGAACTTAATACAAAATAATAAAAAGTTTACAGCGATGGAAACTCTACCTTGAAAGATTCCAATATTGGCACGGTAGAACTGACTGCTTTCTTTTGAGTCAGGAATGAATTTACTTATTATGAATTCAAACATGCGCTAAGGCGCTACAGAAAAGAAAATAAATCTAGGAATCGTATGCTGCAATTCCAGTTTCGTGTTCACCAATAATCAAAGTGTGCATTTCGTGTGTGCCCTCATAAGTAAAGACTGATTCTATATTTGCCATATGTCTGATGGGAGAGTAGTCAATAATTATTCCATTTCCACCAAGCATTTCTCTTGCTGTTTTAGCAATCTCTCTAGCCATAACGCAATTATTTCGCTTAGCCAAAGAAACCTGTTGAAACGTCATCTTATTCTCATCTTTTAGTCTTCCAAGTCTGTAAACTAGCAACTGTGATTCTGTGATTTGAGTAACCATTTCAGCTATTTTCTGCTGTGTTAATTGATAGCCAGCAATCGGCTTGGAAAACTGCTTTCTTTCTTTTGCGTAGTTTAAAGCAGTATTATAACAATCAACAGCAGCCCCGACCATTCCCCATGCAATTCCATACCTTGCTTGCGTAAGGCAGCTTAAAGGCCCTTTTAACCCTTCAATATTAGGGAGTCGTGATGAGTCTGGAACTCTGACATCCGACATAGATAACTCAGAGGTAATAGATGCACGTAAACTGAATTTTCCATGCAGATCATTAGAAGAAAAACCTTTTGTGCCTTTTTCAATTAAAAACCCCCTTATTATAGAGTTTTCATCCTTAGCCCAAACTAACGCTACATCGGCAATGGACCCATTAGTAATCCACATTTTGTTTCCATTTATAATCCAATCATCCCCATCTTTTTTACAAGTGGTTATCATCCCACCAGGGTTTGAGCCAAAATTTGGCTCGGTCAAACCAAAGCACCCTATTTTTTTGCCCAATCCTAAATCGCTTAACCATTTATCTTTTTGATCATCTGAACCAAAGGCATGGATTGGATACATTACCAGTGAGCCTTGAACGCTGGCAAAAGATCGCAAACCTGAATCTCCGCGCTCAAGCTCATGAAGAATTAAACCATAAGCTACATTACTAACGTCTGCACCACCGGAAGAATGAGGAAGTGAAGACCCAAAAAATCCTAAATCACCTAATTTTAATGCAAGATCAGTAGGGAAGGTCGCATTTTCATAATGATCATTGATAATAGGCATAAATTCTGACTGCACAAAGTCATATGCTGTTTGCTGAATTAAAATCTCTTCTTCCGTAAGAAGATCTGTTATATTATAAAAATCTGGTCCTAAATTTTTCATAAGATGGTTGTTGTAATGGTATAAATTACAATCTTTTCGTCCTTATTTTGAAACAATCTCTCTTTGATTTGAAAGTGACATGGAAATCAAAAAAGGATCTTTTTGCTGGGCTAATTGAAAAACTTGTTTTGAATCAATACTGTTCCAAGAATTTTCTATAAGAATTTGCCCCACTACTCCGCCTAATGTATTGCCTGGTCCTAATACTACCAACCTATCCGGGCAAAACTCTTTTAAAGCTACCGTAATAGATCTTGTAAAATTATA
>JAYZHS010000017.1:0-15894 GCA_036166315.1 Fidelibacterota bacterium | reverse complement strand
GAACTGAAAGCTGTCCTAGCAAATGAAGAAGTGATTGATGGAAAATCTGATATTGGTGGCCATCCAGTTTTAAGAGTGCCTATGCGTCAATGGATGCTTAGAATAACTAAGTATGCCGAATCATTATTGTCTGGTCTAGATGATGTAGACTGGCCTCATAGTATTAAAGAGCTTCAGCGTAATTGGATTGGAAGGTCAGAGGGGACCAAAGTTTTATTTGAACTTCCATCAATCAGCAAGCATCTTGAGGTTTTTACTACACGGCACGATACACTTTTTGGTGCAACTTATATTGTAATAGCACCAGAACATCCATTAGTTGAAGATCTTTTAATAGAAGATCAAAGAACATTAGTTAAGCAGTACATTGAGGAAACATCTAAAAAATCTGACCTAGATAGAACCGAGCTTAATAAAGAGAAAAACGGAGTTTTTTTAGGCTCCTATGCTATAAATCCTGTAAATGGTAAGGAAATACCAATATGGATATCAGACTACGTTATTATGGGATATGGAACAGGAGCCATAATGGCGGTACCAGGCGAAGATGAAAGAGATTGGGAATTTGCAACAAAATACGACTTACCAATTATAAGAACAGTTGAACCAAGTAAAGACTTTTCAGGTGGCGCATACACTGGAGATGGTCCAGCTATAAATAGTGAATTCTTAAATGGACTCTATATAGATGAAGCTAAAGAAAAAATGGCTTCATGGCTTGAAGATAACAAAAAAGGGGAGAGGACTGTACAGTATAAATTGAGAGATTGGTTATTTTCTAGACAGAGATATTGGGGCGAGCCAATCCCAATTATTCATAAAGATGGCAAGCCGCAAGTACTTAAAGAGTCTGATTTGCCACTAGAATTACCAGATATTGAAAAATATGAACCAAGCGGAACGGGTGAATCGCCACTATCTAATATTAAAAATTGGGTTGAAGTAAAAGATGATAGTGATAATATAATTGCACTTAGAGAGACCAATACGATGCCACAGTGGGCCGGATCCTGTTGGTATTATCTTAGATATTTGGATCCATCCAACGATGAAAAAGCATGGGATTCAGAGAAAGAAAAATACTGGATGCCTGTAGATCTCTATATAGGGGGAGCGGAGCATGCGGTACTCCATCTTTTATATTCACGATTTTGGCATCATGTACTATTTGATCTTGGGTTGGTATCAACCAAGGAGCCATTTAAAAAATTATTCAATCAAGGTATGATACTTGGACAAGATGGCTCAAAGATGAGCAAGTCTAGGGGTAACGTGATTAATCCCGATGAAACTGTTGAAACGTATGGTTCCGATTCTATGAGGATTTATGAAATGTTTATGGGTCATTTAGATAAAGCAAAACCATGGAGCACCACCGGTCTTCAAGGCTGCTCTCGATTTATAAAAAAGTTACGGTCGATCTTAGTAGATGATGAAGGTGTGTTATCGTCAAATATTACAGAAAAAAAAGACGGCAAAGAAACGCTTCAAGCCCTAAATATGATGATCAAGAAGATTTCAGATAATTTAGATCAAATGCAATTCAATACTTGCGTTTCAGAATTCATGATATTTACAAATCATATTCAAAAACTTGATTCGATAAATATTGATACAATAAGATCGTTTATTATTATTATGAATCCATTTATGCCTCATTTAGCACAAGAATTGTGGGAGTTAATTGGTGAAACCAATGAGCTTACCTATCAAGCGTGGCCAGATTACGATAAAGATCTTGCTATCTCTGATGAAATTGTAATTCCAATTCAAATTAATGGAAAAAGACGTTCAGAAATTCTTATTTCTGCAAATGAATCTGAATCTGAAGTTATATCAAAAGCTAAATCTGATGATAAAATAGCTTCTTACTTAAAAAATACAACGATCATCAAAGAAATTTATATAAAAGGGAAAATACTGAATATTGTTATAAAACAATAATATTAGCATCAAGTATGACGCAATATAAAGTTAAATTAAGCAGAAGATCATTTCTTAAAAAAAGTGGCGCTACCGCCTCATTATTAACAGTATTTCCTTATTCTACGCTAAGCACCACATTGAATAGATCTGATGATAATAGAATATTAGTCATTGGCGCTGGACTTGCAGGCCTATCTTGTGCCTATGAACTAGATCGAGCAGGATATAATGTGGTAGTTTTAGAAGCAAAATCGCATCCTGGCGGTCGTGTAAGAACTTATAGAGATGCTTTTGCTGATAACCTCTACGCTGAAATGGGCGCTGAATACGTAGATAGCTCAGATGAGTATGTTCAACAATATTGCAAGCAATTCGATTTAAGTATTTTACCAGCTAAACAATATGATGGTATTTATGTAAGAAATAAGCATATTTATATGAAGGATCTTAGATCAGGTAAGGTAAAGTTACCATTTGATGGAACCTTAAAAGGGAAATTGTTTGGCCAAGAGGTTAAATATATTCAACAATGGATTGATTTAGCTAAACAAGAAGGTGTAAATAGTCAAAAAATCCAATCATTAGATAAGATATCAGTTGAGCAGTTATTAAAAGAGGGTGGAGCTCCAAAAGATATCATAGAATTATATACCTACTTGAATGCTACAGAATCAACCGCTATACCATCTAAAATGTCAGCATTGTCAATGGTGTTATCCCATGTAAAGACATCTGGATTTAGCGAAAATACCGTTGAGGGTAGAATTTTAGGTGGCAATGATCAGCTTCCAAAGGCTCTTGCGAAAAGAATAGGGTCAAAAATAAAATATAATCACGCAGTAAAGAGGGTAGATGCTACTTCAAACGGTTTGGTTGTGCATTTTTCAACTCAAACAAATAACTACACTATTAAAGGAGCAAAGTGCGTTTTTGCCATTCCTACAACAATTTTAAAGCACATTAAAGTTAATCCAAAATTTTCTAAAGAAAAGTCACACAGTATACAAAATCAGTCCTATGGTCATGTTATGAAGATTGCTATGCAATTTCAAAATCGTTTTTGGGATAGTGATAATTCAATAGGGCAGAGAGTCTTTACTGATACACCACTTCGAAGAGTATACCATTTCTCAATTGATCAACCAGGCCCTAGGGGAATCCTACTATCTTTTACATCAGGTGATGATGCACGAAAGCTTGGTAGTTTATCTGAAAATAAACGGATGGAAATAGCTAAGCAATCATGTAATGATATTTGGTCTAAGTCAGATAACTTTTGGGAGAATGGAATTTCTAAATATTGGAATAATGATAAATGGATAAAAGCTAGCTATTCACTGACTGGGATTGGACAAAAAGATTATAGAGATATCCTAGCAAAAACCGAGGAGCCTTTTTATTTTGCCGGTGAACACACAGCAGTTAATTATGCTTCTATGAATGGTGCAATAGAATCTGGAATCAGAGCTTCTAATGAAATTAAATTGAAATAATTATCAAAATGAAACACCTTATGCTTAAATGAAAAATTGGAGAACATTATGAAAAAAATATGCATAATTATATTAATAGCTTTTAGCATTAGCCATGGTCAAGAAAATACCGATGAAAAGAAAGCCGAAAACTATTTTATTTTTGAACCAGATTCCCTTTCATTGAATATCGGTGAAACTGGAACAGTAACCATAAAGTTCGTTGACTCAGAGGGAAATGTAGTTAAAAACCCTTTTTATATTTATGGACGACCAAGACGCACCTTAGAATCTAAGCCACGGATAAGTGATTCTAGCGGAGTTGCTACAGTTACTATAAAACCTTTTAAGCCAGGAAAGTTAAGCTTAAGCGTTAGAAGTATATCTCAAAAAAGAGAAGATAGAGTGATGGGAAATATGCCAATTGAGGTGCCTTTTCCAGAGCTAGACAGGATTGTATTCAATGAACCTGTATCTAGTGTTTATGTAGGAACGTATGTTAACTATGAAACAGAGGTTTTTGATAAAGCAAATATGAAAAGAGAAGAATCAAAAGTATTGCTCTCGTCAAGTAATACTGATATAGCTGATCTAGATCGTTATGGCAATTTAGTTGGAAAAAAAACTGGAAAGATAACGCTTACAGCTTCTGTGGATGATGTTAAAGAGACGATTGGTATTAAGGTGATAAAAAATCCTGTTCGCAAAATTAGCTTATCAGCAGATAAAGATAAAATTAGAACCGGCGATGTTTTGCATTTTAAAGCCAAAGCAATGAATAGATCTGGTAGAGCTGTAAAAGATATTCCAATTACTTTTTCGTTTACGGGTACTGCAGATTATGGTATTGGATTGCCAGCCTCAGCTTTAATTAACGAAGAGGGAAAATTTGTAGCAGAAACTCCTGGCATTTTCACTGTGATGGCTGAGTCCGGTGGTTTTTCAGCAAGAAAAACTATTGAAGTTGTAAAAAGGGATGTAAGAAAAAAAGCTAAGGTGGTTGGTCATGGTACAGTTCCTAATGTGCATACTTCAGATCTCTGGGTGTGGCCAGGAGTAGGTAAGCACAAAGGTAAGGATTTTGCAGTTACTGGAACGTGGAGTGCAAATGGGGAAGCTTATTTTTGGGATGTAACGGAACCTGAAAAAATGCATATCATTGATACTGTTACCGTTGATGCAAGGACGGTAAACGATGTTAAGGTTTCTGAAAACGGTGAAGTAGCCGTTATTACGAGAGAAGGCGCATCAAACAGAAAAAATGGATTTGTCATCTTAGATGTAAGAGATCCATTTAATGTAAAGATAGCTGCGGAATACAATGATGATATGACCGGTGGGGTTCACAATGTTTTCATATACGATAATCATGTTTACGCAGTAAATAACGGACGTAAGTACGATGTGATTAATATTGAAGACCCATCAAATCCTTTTAGAGTATCTCGGTATGAGTTAGATACTCCAGGTCACGGTGTACATGATGTATGGATAATCGATGGACTTGCGTATTCCTCTAACTGGGCAGATGGCGTTCATATTGTAGATGTTGGCGCCACAAAATTAAATGAAAAAGATCGCTCTAAAGATCGATATAATCCCTTTCTTGCGATGGCTGGCAAGGGGAGCCCTGGAAACCCAGTGAAGTTAGGAGAAATGAAGGATCCAAATGGGCACAACCATGCAGCATTTCCATTCATTAGTCAATCAGTAGATAAATTTTATATTATTGCTGGTGATGAATATGGAAATGAATTTGGCATGGCTGGTGGATTTCATTTTCTTGATTTTACAGATCCAAACAACCCTGAAGAAACTGCAGTTTATCAAGTGCCAGAGGCCGGCTCACACAATCATTGGGTACATGGAGATACCTTGCTAGCATCTTATTATCAGGGCGGCCTTCGTGTTGTGGATATATCGGGAGAGTTAATGGGAGATATTTATGCGCAAGGAAGAGAAATAGCTTATTTCAATTCAAGCGATCCAAAGGGATATGTCGCGAATAAGCCAAATGTTTGGGGAACTATGCCTTATAAAGGATTGATTTATTTTTCAGATATGAATAATGGTCTTTGGGCAATTCGTTTAGAAGAAGAAAATATGGGCACTAATTAAGGTTTAATACAAAAAATCTGAAATAATTTTCCACTAAGTAATTATATATCTTTTACAAAATTAGATATATAATAGAAAAACTAATAATTCCTACGCTTAGCGCAGCAATAAAACCCAAGTAAAAGGGTTTTAATCCCAGATTTTTAAATTTATCTAGTTTAGTATTATAACCAACTGCAGACATTGCTATTATAAGTAATAACTCAGCGGAATATTTTATGTAGTGTATGAAATTATTCCAGAGCTCACTGCCAATTTGATATTCAAATTGGTCGCCAATAGTTCTGATCATTCCAAAAACTAAAAATCCTATGATAAAATATGGAAAAATTGAGCTAATATTTATTTTGTTATTTTGTTTTGAGTTTTTTCTCGCTACAAATGCTAAAAGTGGTATTACAATAACCATCATTGTATTTCTCACCAATTTTATCACTGTGGCTATATCCAACACTGAGGGATTTCCATATTGTTCGGCATAAATCATTCCTGACCCTGCGACCTGAGCGGTTTCATGGATAGATGTGCCTAAAAATAGACCCACAGCTAAGGAATTGTCATTAAATACTATAAATGCTAATAAGGGGTATAAAAACATCGCTATCAGTCCAAAAACTGTGATATTTGCTATAGCGTAGGATATTTCTTCTTTTTTTGCATTTATGGCTGGCGCTAAGGCTACAATAGCTGTTGCGCCGCAAATGCTTGTACCAACCGCAATTAATAATGAAAGATTATTAGAAACCTGAAAATATTCACGAAATTTACTTACTATAAATATTGAAATTGCTATACATGGAATTATAACTAACAATCCTTGAGATCCATACAGTAAAATATCTGAAATACTTAATCTAATACCTAACAGGATTATTCCTAACTTTAGAAGATATTTAATAGAAAACGCAAACCCATCACTATAGTTATGGATATTTTTTACTGAATTGCTAATTAATATCCCTAGAATAATTGCAATAATGATAGGAGATATCGGACTTTTTACATGTTTTAGTAGTTCTATGCCTATATAATTTGATAATTCAATAGATAGTAGGGCAGTTATAACACACATAAACAAACCAATGATACTATTTTTCTTCATATATACCTTATTATACATAATATGTATTATACGCCATTTATATAAATATAGGAAATAGTCATAAAAGTGCCTTAAGAGCATTAATTAAGGTTTCAACATCAGCATTAGAGTTATATCCTTGTAAAGATATTCTAAATGCTGTGTGTCCATCTTTAGCATATGTTGGAATTTCAATATTGTAGGTATGATAAAGGGTTTCTTTTAAAACT
Source organism: Fidelibacterota bacterium (assembly GCA_036166315.1). Taxonomy (GTDB): domain Bacteria; phylum Fidelibacterota; class Marinisomatia; order Marinisomatales; family TCS55; genus TMED108. The sequence goes on along the minus strand of JAYZHS010000017.1, from coordinate 9,067 downwards.
TTATGATCATTAACTGGAAATATGATCGTTGTCATTTGGCCCAGATATTCATCGGGACAAATTTTAGGAATTTGTGTTAATGTAGAAATTTCATTACGAGCATTTATAATCATACTCCTACAACGATCTTGAACTTCATACCAATTATGATCGTTTTGAAATCTTATAGCAGCTGGAATAGTTAAAAAAGAACTCATATCCCTAGTTCCTTGCCACTGAAAAATATTTTGATACCTGCTTGGGGTTTTTTGTTCTGTAGAATCTTTAAATTCATCAAACTCTATACCCCAGCCCCAGCTTTTTAAATAGGGTTGCATATTTGATTGGTATTCTTTTTTTACATATAAGAATGATACACCTTTTGGTGAGCACATCCATTTATGACATGCACCAACGTAATAATCTGGATCTAATTTTTTAATATCAAGGTTTATATGTCCGGGTACATGAGCTCCATCAATGATAGTTTTTATTCCCCTTTTTTTAGCTTCGTTCATTATCTTCTCAATGGGAAGAATCATACCAGTCCCGCTAGTTATATGGCTTATAAAAACATATTTTGTATTTTTATTTGCATGTTGCCAGAAATTTTGTAAAAAAGTATTGTCATCTATAACAGGTAGCGTAATTGGTGATCTCACGTATTTATAGTTATTTTGTTTTCCATGATAAAACCACATTCTATCACAAGAACCATATTCTAGATTTGTAGTCAATATCTCATCTTCAGGATTGATTTTTATATTATCTATGATTGACGCGACAGCATGTGTGGGATTTGGAAAATAGGTAATATCGTTGTAGTCGCAATTAATATATTTTGATAATTCATTCCTTGAAATTTCCAATTGCTCATAAACATCACTTGTCAAGAATTTTACAGGATCTCTTTCTAATTTTATCTGCCATTTTTGATAATCCTCAAAGACAGGTTTTGGGCATGCTCCGTAAGATCCATGATTTAAAAATGTAATTTCAGGATTTATTTGAAATAATGATTTTAAATATGTTGAATCGTTATTCATATTTTAAGCAACATTATAGTATTAAATTTATAATTGATAACAGCTTTCAGTATATAAATTTTATTATGCGCCCGTAGCTCAGCTGGATAGAGCGTTGGATTCCGGTTCCAAAGGTCGGGGGTTCAAATCCCTCCGGGCGTACTAGGCTTTGAACCTGCCTCCATCCACTGCTAAATTATGACCTGTAATGTAACTGGAATCGCTGGAAGCTAAGAATAATACTACGCTTGCAATTTCAATGGGTTCAGCCAATCTATTCAATGCCGTTGATTCAGCCCAACTCTCTTCAATATCAGCCTTCGCTACGTTTAAGGTTTTTGCTTTAGAGTCAGCAAGCTCATCCAATCTACCAGTCTTGGTATATCCTGGAAGTACGTTATTAACGGTAATATTATATTTACCTAGTTCTAACGCCAATGTCTTTGCCCATTGCGCCACAGCGCCTCGAATTGTATTTGAAACTCCAAGTCCAGGTATTACTTGTTTTATTGATGTTGAAATTATATTTATTATTCTTCCATAGTCCTGATTCTTCATAGTGGAAATCACGGATTTGGTAACTATTTGATTGCAGATCAATAACCTTTCAAACGCTACCCTAAATTCTTCAATTTCTGATTCAATCAATAATCCACCATGAGGTCCACCGCTATTGTTGATTAAGATATCTACATTATCATTTAACTCATCTAATAGAGAACTTTCTAGATTTTCTGGTTTATTAAAGTCAGAACATATGAATTTATGACTTTGATCATTTGATTTATCTAATTCATCAATTACAGATTGAATTTTAGATTCATTTCTTGCAATAATTGTAATACTTGCACCATTCTTAGCCAATAATTGAGCGCACGATTTACCAATACCATCTGAACCGCCACATACCACTGCCCTTTTATTGTATAGCAACATATCTTTCAAATTATTCAGTACTTTCAGCGGCTTCTATAGTATTCTCAACAAGCATAGCTATGGTCATTGGACCAACCCCTCCAGGGACCGGTGTTATTGCACTGACTTTATTAATAACTGATTCATAGTCAGCGTCACCAACTAGTTTATAATTATCATTATGGTCCTTAATTCTATTAATTCCTACATCAATAATTATTGAACCATCTTTAACATGATTTGATTTTAGAAAATTTGGGGATCCTAATGCCAATATTATCACATCAGCCATTTTAGTAAATTTAAAGATATCAGATGTGCCTGAATGACAGATTGTTGTGGTTGCATTGCTATATTTATTTTTTAAGCTAGTTAAAATTGATACAGGTCTTCCAACAATATTACTTCTGCCAACCACCACTACATGTTTTCCTGAAATATCCAGGTTATAATATTCAAAAAAACGCATAATACCTTTTGGTGTGCATGGAATAAAAAGCGGAGTTCCAGCTGTTAAATTGCCAAGATTATAAGGATGAAAGCCGTCAACATCCTTTTTTGGGTTAATACTTAAGAGTATTTTTTCTGTATTAATATGATTTGGCAGAGGAAGCTGAACCAATATACCATGGTAGGTAGGATCATCATTCAAATCGGAAATTTTGTTTATTAACTCTTCTTCGCTAATATCATTTGAAAAAGAAATTGTACTAGTTTTTAGACCTAACTCATTGAATTTTTTAGTTTTACTCTTAACGTAAATTTTTGAGGCAGGATTCTCTCCAACTAAAACAACAGCTAAAGATGGTATAATAGAATTATTTTTTAATGAGGCTATTCTATGAGAAAGTTGCTCATAGACAGCTCTGCTAAGATCTATGCCTGATAGAATTTTAGAATCGATCTTCAAGGGGTATTTAGAATAGCTATTTTTGAATTTCTTCTTCTATCACTTCCAAGAGAGATGAAACTTTACCTTCAACAGAATTTTTTACATCATCATGATCCCGTTTAATTGCAAAGTATTCATCAGCAATATTCATGGCTGCTAAAATGGCGACTTTAGCAGGAACCTGTGGAGTGTTGAGTTCTTCCTGAATTTCTCGCATTTTTTGATCAACGTATTCTGCAATATTTTTTATGTAAGTAGCATCGGCTGGAGCCTTAATGGTGTACTCTTGTCCGTAGATAGTAACTTTTACAAAATTATCATTTGATTTCATATAAATAGATTCAATTTTTTATTATAAACATTTTTATTAGTTATCTTAATTTAGCACTGAAATCCTTAGAAACCACCTTTATAATTTCATCAATAACAAGGTTTACATCTTTATCTTCAAGCGTTTTAAGAGGGTGTTGGAAAATTAATTTAAATGTAACTGACTTTTTATTCTTACCAATGGATGAGTGTCGAAAAATATTTTGAGGGTTAACATTTTTAATAATCTGATTATTCTTATTTAAAATAGATTTTAAGACGTCACCAACAACTACTTTCTCATCCAACACAAAATTAATATCTCTTTCAACTGTTGGATAATAAATAATAGGATTAAAGCTTAAATTGGATTGATTAATCATTCCAATAAGATGATCTAAGTTAATTTCAAAAGCATATATGTTAGAAATATCTAAGTTCAATATATGTAATATTTTAGAGTTTATTTTACCATAATGGCCAAGTGAAGTCTTATCAATATTGATTAAAAATGATTTTTCATATTGAGGTAAATCTGTATTTAAAGTATCTATTTCAACTTTTCCAATTTGCAAATGATTCAAAAGAGTTGAAACCAGTCCTTTTATAGTAAAAAAATCAGATTTAATGGCATTGCTTTGATGTACAGATGGATGCGTCAAATCTCCTGAGATTATACCAGATAATTGAAAATTCTCATTAATCCCCTTTAAACCTTTTCCAGTTTTATTAAAAACATTGCCAATCTCAAAAAGCATTAGATCTTTTCTGCCGTTATTATGATTAAAATCTGCGGTATTAAGAAGCCCTGGAATTAAACTACTACGTAAATGGGTCATTTTATCTGATAATGGATTCATTACATTGATTGTTTTAATACCATTGATTGAGGTTTCTTTTTCAGATAAAAGCGTATTACTAAATATTTGAGTAAATCCTAATCCATGCAATGTATTACATATTTTATCTATACAAAGATGTGGATCTATGATATTGTTCTCCATAAGACTTTGGTAATGATAAGTTGATTCTATCTTATCATATCCGTATAGTCTGATTATTTCTTCAATAAGATCAATTTCTCTTTCTAAGTCTGGCCTCCATGTTGGGGTATTACATTTCCAATTATCACCTTCTTTTTCAACTATACAGCCAAGCATTTTTAATGAACTATGAACATAGTTGTCTTTGATCGATAATCCGGAAATAAGATCTAATTTCTCTTTTCTAAGTAATATCGAAGCTGGTTTAATAGCCTTAGGATACGCATCAACCAAACCAGGTACCCATTCCCCCTCTGCATATTCTTCTAAGAGGGATATTATTCTCCAAAAGGCATGTTCAGCAGCATTTGGATCTGCACCTCTTTCAAATCGCTTAGATGCATCAGTTGACATATTAACCGATTTTGCACTTTTTCGTATAGTTGGTGGGTCAAAATATGCGCTTTCAATTATTACAGTAGTAGTAGCGTTGGTAACCGCGCTATTTAGCCCCCCCATCACACCAGCAATTGCCACAGGATTCTTTCCATTAGTTATTAATAGCTCATTAGGTGAGACTTCTCTTTCAATTTCATCAAGAGTAGTTAGTTTTTCATTCTTTTTTCCACGTCGAATTAAAATTTCTTTTGAGCCAAATTTTTCATAATCAAAAATGTGTGTAGGTTGACCTATTTCCATCATAACATAATTTGAAATATCCACAATATTATTAATACTTCTCTGCCCAATAGATTCAAGTCTTTGCCTTAGCCATTTTGGAGAATCCTTAACTTTTATATTTTTAACTATTCCAGCTATATACCTTGGACATTCATCAGGATTTTCTATAGAAACATTAATTTTTTTAAGTGCTAAATTTGATTTAAATGATCTAGGGTCGTATTGAGGTGATTTAATTTTTAGCCCTTTTTTAGCTGCATAATCTCTAGCTACACCAAAATGAGAAAAACAATCAGCCCTATTTGGTGTTATGTCTAAGTCAATAGTAGAATAGCTACTTAAATAAAAATCTTTAAATTTTTGACCTATTTTTGCATCGCTAGGTAAAACCATTATTCCTTCATGCTCATCAGAAATCCCCAGTTCTTTTTCTGAGCATATCATTCCTTGACTTTCTTCGCCTCTAATTTTTGCCTTTTTAATATTTATTCCGCCAGGAAGGCTCGCTCCTACTGGAGCTAATGCTATTTTTTGACCTTTGTCAACATTAGGTGCACCGCAAATGATTGGAAGTTCCAATTTTCCATCTGACACTTTGCATTGCTTTAATCGATCAGCGTTAGGATGTTTTTTGCATTCTACTACTTCTCCAATTATAATATCTTCTAATTGAGTAATATCAACAGGATTTTCTGCCTCTAGGCCAAGCATAGTTAGTGTATTTGCAATATCTTCTGTGGAATCGTTGGTTTTTACAAATTCTTTAAACCAGTCAATAGATATGCGCATTAAAATTGCTCCAAAAATCTTAAATCACCCTGATACAATAAGCGTATATCATCAATATCATATTTCAACATACAGATTCTTTCAATGCCAAGACCAAAAGCATATCCATGCCATACATCGGGATCAATATCTACGGATTTGAACACTTCTGGATCAACCATGCCAGATCCTAATATTTCAAGCCATTGACCTCTTTTTTCACTCCATATATCAACCTCAGCGCTTGGCTCAGTAAATGGAAAAAAACTTGGCCTAAAACGCATTTTAGTTTTTGCTCCAAACATTTGTTTTACAAAATATTCTAATATTCCTTTATGATCAGCAAAGGAAACATTTTTATCTACATACAGCCCTTCTATTTGATGAAAAAGGCAATAGCTTTTAAAGCTTATAGATTCATTTCTGTATACTCGACCAGGGACGATGTATCTCAATGGAGGTTCTTTTTCTTTCATCAAATGAACTTGAACATTCGATGTGTGGGTTCGTAAAACTATATCTTTTTCAATAAAAAATGTATCTTGCATATCGCGAGCTGGATGTTCTGGAGGGAAGTTTAATGCACTAAAATTATGAAAGTCATCATCGACCTCAGGACCATACGCAACTGAAAAACCTAAATTCTGAAAGATCGATTTAATTTCATTTAATGTAGTTTGAAGAGGATGTTGATAGCCAATATTGAAATTTAAACCAGGTAATGAATAGTCAATTTGATCAGTTTTGCTGTTTGAATCTTTTTGTTGAGATGAATCAAAAACAGAATTGATTTCATTTTTAAGTTGATTTAAATATTTACCAAATAACGGACGATCTTCGGCCTCAACTTGATTCATTTGAGTAAAAAGATTCGCAATTAAACCTTTTCTTCCCAAATATTTAATTTTTAAAGAATCTATTTTATCATTATCATCAGGAAACGGATCAGAATCAGTCCGAAATTGTTTTCGAACTGATTCAATTGTGTCCTTAATGTTCATTAGCTATTTAATGAATTTACTAGCTCTTTGAAAGCTTCTGGTTCATTCATAGCTAGATCAGCCAAGACTTTTCGATCTAGATCTACCTCTTTTGCTTTCATTTTAGCAATGAACTGTGAGTACGATAAGCCGTTTTGCCGCGCAGCTGCATTTATTCTAATGATCCATAGGCGTCTAAATTGACGTTTTTTCTGTCTACGATCTCTGTATGCATATAAACCTGCTTTTTCAACTGCATCTTTTGCAGCTTTGAAATTGCGGCTCCGGGCACCATAGTAGCCCTTGGCCTGCTTTACTACTTTTCTGTGACGTCTGTGTCTTGGTACAGAACTATTAGCTCTAGGCATTGATATCTCCTATTTTATTTAGCTATCATTCGACGTACACGTTTTTCCTCAGATGAATCAACTAAGTCTGATTGTCTCATCTTTCGTTTTGCGCTATTACTTCTACGAATTAGCATATGGCTATGGTTTGCCTTGTTTCTTTTTATTTTACCAGTGCTAGTTAAGCTGAAACGCTTAGCTGCACTGCGTCTTGTTTTTTGTTTTGGCATCGACTATCTCCTATTTACCAGTCAAAACTATAGTTTGACGACGACCTTCTAAGTCTCCTTCTTTTTCAACCTCAGCAATATCTGATAACATTTCAATTACCCTTTCTAGCACCGCTAACCCTAAATCAGTTCTAGAAAGTTCTCTTCCTCTATACATGAGTGTTACTTTTAACTTGCACCCATCAGAAATAAATTTTCTTCCAAGATTAACTTTTGTTTCCAAATCATGCGTATCTATTCTTGGCCTAACGCGAATTTCTTTAACTTTTACTACATGCTGCTTTTTTTTGCTAGCTTGTTGTTTCTTTTTTTCTTCGTATTTCAATTTACCGTAATTAAGAATCTTTGCAACGGGAGGCTTAGCATTAGGAGATACTTCGATTAAATCAAGGCCAACATCCTTAGCTCTTTCGATTGCTGCATCTAAATCCATCACGCCTAATTGCTCTCCTGTTTCTGAGATTAATCTGACCTCAGATGCGTTTATTTTTTCATTGATTCTTATTTTATTCGCTTTTCCGATAAGGTTGACTCCTTTGTTTAATTTCTTTAGTTAAATCATTAATGATTTTGTCAATTGACAATTCACCTTGATCCCCAACAAATCTTCTTCTTATTGATAGGGTATTATTTTGGGCTTCCTTTTCACCAATAACTGCCATAATAGGAATTTTATTCAATTCTGCATTTCTAATTTTTGATCCAATTTTATCGGGCTTATCATCGATCGTTGTACGAAAACCAGCTTGCGTTAATTGTTTATCTACCTCATAAGCATAATGATTCGTCTTTTCTGACACTGGTAATATCGCAATTTGTATAGGTGACAACCAAACAGGAAAATCACCACCATAATGTTCAATTAAAAAACCAACAAATCTCTCGTGCGTGCTTAGAGGGGCCCTATGTATACATAGGGGAGTTTTTTCTTTACCGTCTTGATCGGTATAGGATAATCCAAATCTCTTTGGAATTGCAAAATCAACTTGGTTGGTTGCAAGCGTGAATTCTTTTCCAATAGCGCTCCATACCTGAACATCAACCTTTGGTCCATAAAAAGCTGCTTCTCCAGAAATTTCTGTAAAATTAATCTCACCCTCTGTGAGTGTTCTTCTTACAATATTTTCTGTTTCAATCCATAAATCAGGCTCATCAATATATTTCTTACCCAATCCTTCTTTATCATGAACACTTAGTCTCATTTCGTATTTTTCAATACCAAATATATCAAAATATTCTAAATACATTTTGCAAACATCTAAAAATTCTTGACTAAAATCATCTTTAGAGCAATAAATATGCGCATCATTCATCTGCATGCTCCTAACCCGCATCAAGCCAAATAGTTGACCTGATTTTTCATAGCGATAGCAAGTTCCATATTCAGAGATACGATAAGGAAGATCTCTGTAGCTTTTTGGGGACGCTGCGTAAATTTTGTGATGATGAGGACAATTCATAGGTTTAACATAATAATCCATTCCATCTACATCCATAGCTGGGTACATCGCATCTTTATATAGCTCTAAATGACCAGATTTCTTATACAAGTCGCCCTTAGTTAAATGTGGAGTTCTTACTTGATGATATCCATGCCTATCTTCAGTTTCTTTAGCTAATGATTCTAATTCATTTAAAATAACTCCTCCATTTGGAAGCCATAGCGGTAATCCTGGTCCAACCTCTTCATCAAAGGTAAAAATTTCTAGTTCTTTACCTATTTTTCTATGATCTCGTTTTTTTGCTTCTTCCAAAAAATTAAGATACTTTTTTAGTTCCGATTTTTTAGAGAATGCAGTACCGTAAATTCTCTGTAACATTTTATTATTTTCATTACCGCGCCAATACGCACCTGACGATGATAGCAGTTTAAAATATTTTAAATTTCCTGTACTGGGAGTGTGCGGTCCTCTGCAAAGATCAATAAAATCCCCTTGCTTGTATGCAGTAATTCGATC
>JAYZHS010000016.1:0-3758 GCA_036166315.1 Fidelibacterota bacterium | reverse complement strand
CAATCTCAACTAATTGACCTCGAGATACAATCACCTCCCTACCTTCAGCTAATTCATTTAGCGATAATAAAACAGCAGCAGCATTATTATTAACAACTATCGCGTCTTCAGCGCCAGCTATTGATGCTATTTTCCCAGAAATATGGTCTTGGCGTTGTCCGCGTTTACCGGTTTCAAGGTTTAATTCTAAATTAACATATCCTGAAAGTCTTTTAGATACAATATTAATTATTTTTTTATCGATTGGTGCTCTTCCAAGACCCGTATGAAGAATAATACCAGTAGCATTGATAACAGGCCTTATACTTGCAACAGATAGTTTTGATAGTTTTAATAAAATAAATTCAATTATTTGATTACGGTCAAGTTCTAGCTTACCCTGCTTAGCAAGCGAACGAAATTGTGCGATTTCATCTTTTATGATATATTTTATATATTCAATATTAATTGATTTTGTATTTTTTACCTTAAGTAAGACTTCAGATATTGATGGTAGTTTTAATAAATCTTTCTTTTTCATTTTATATGACAACTTTCCAATACATCTTATATACTAGATCGATACATTAAATATGCAAAAATTAAGCCCGGGAAAAGTAAAATACCCATAACAGGAAAAATAATTGGCACACTATAATTTACGGCAATCATGCCACTTAGTCCTGCAGCAAATGAACCAATTCCAAAACTAATAAAAAACCCCAAGCCGTAGACAAAACCGCGATTTTGATTATCAGAGAAATCAGAAACGAGTGTATTTCCAATTGGCTGGTTACTGAAATAAATTATTCCAAGCATTATACTACAAATAATTAAGGCAAAATCAGAAGTTACACCTACAAGGAAAAATACTGGAATATTAAATAGTATAATAATTATGAAAGATATTCTTTTATCAAATTTTTCGCCAATTTTTCCTCCTAATAGCGCACCAATCATTCCAGCAATAAATACTATTGTTGGAAAGAGGCCGGCTTTTATATTTTGTGATATTCCTGGTAAAAACCCATAAGTGCTTTCAGATAAATGGATCGGCATGAATGTTGTAAAACCATAATACGCCATTCCTAAAAACGAATTGGTGATAAAATAATAAATTAATGCTTTTTTATTGGTTTTCTTTTTTAAAATATTTTTCTGACTATTAATATTCTGATTTTTATGAGATATATTTAAAAAAGTTATTAAAGCTAAGATTGAGTACAAAATAGCTAAAACTAAATATGAAGCTCTCCATGAAATTAATGTTGCTAATGATACAGCAAGCAATGGTCCAAAAGCTGAACCTAAAGAACCAAACATGCCATGTACAGCCATACCTTTTGATACTTTATTAATATTTTGCGATACAAGAGTTAGTCCAGTAGGGTGGTAAATACTACAAAAAAGACCTATAAAGCTTAATCCTATGACCATCATATAAAAGCTTGAAGATAATGCAACCACTAAAGCAGCAATTGATGCCCCTAATTGATAGATTATCATAAGTTTTTTTCCACCTAGATATCTATCTAGCCACCCTGCAGGAATCGCACCAAGTCCAAATAATAATGCGCTAATTGAAACAACAAAGCCTAACGTATCAAGCCCTACATTAAATTCTTTTTGAACAATAGGAATCAAGCTTGGGAATGTAAGCATTAAAGCATGGACTAATGAATGACTTGAGCCTGTTATCCCTATAATTATTTTTTCATATTTTGTCATAAATAAAAAACCCTCACTACCTAACGATAATGAGGGTAAATAAACTAGCTATATGAAAAAGGTTACTTTTTTTCAGCAATTCTAATAGCTTTAGCACCTGTTAATTTTCTCATATAATTTAATTTTGCACGACGAACTTTACCTTTTTTCTTGACTGCTATTTTGCTTATCATAGGAGAATGAAGAGGAAAAATTCTTTCAACTCCAATACCGCCTGATATTTTTCTTACAGTAAATGTTGCAGAAATATCACTACCTTTCCTACCAATCACTATACCTTCAAATTTTTGCAATCGTTCTTTTCCCCCCTCAACCACTCTCACATCTATTGCGACTGTGTCGCCTGAGGAAAATTCAGGTAAGTCTTTCTTTAATTGGTTCTCAATTATCGGTTTAACCTTATTCATCTTTTTACTCCGATTTATTATTTAAGTATTTTTTCCATATATCAGGACGTCTTGACTTGGTGATTTCAATTTGCTGTTCTTTTTTCCAGTCAGTAATCTTGCTATGATTTCCCGATAAAAGTACGTCTGGAACTTGCATTCCATTGATTTCTCTTGGCTGGGTATAATAAGGCGCATCCAATAATTCAGATGAAAAGGTATCTGTCTTGGAAGAATTAATATTATTTAATACGCCAGGCAATAATCTTACAATACTATCAATAATCATTAAAGCTGGAATCTCACCGCAAGATAATACAAAATCACCCATTGAATATTCATGCGTAACATATTTATCAATAACGCGCTGGTCTACACCTTTATAATGACCGCAAATAATTGCAATTTTTTCAACACTTTTGTTTTCTTCAGCAGAATCTTGGGACCAAGCTATACCTTGCGGTGATGGATATAAAACTCGCATACCATCATCACCGCAAAATTTTTCGATCACGAAGTCAATTGCTTTAAACAAAGGTTCGGCCATCATTACCATTCCAGGTCCCCCCCCATAAGGTGTATCATCAATCTGTCGATAACTATCACTGGTAAAATCTCTTGGATTTACAATATGAATATCCAAAATACCTTTTTCAATAGCTTTCCTTGTCATAGAATTCTGGATTACAGATTCTATCATATCTGGAACGGGGGTTATTATTGCTATTTTCTGTTTCAATCTAATAAACCTTCCACTGGTGAAATAGTTACAATACTTGCTATAACATCTACAGAATAGATGAACTCTGGCACAACAGGAATCAAAACTTCTTTATTGTTACTTGATATAACATACGCATCATGTGCAGGCAGACTCATCATATCAACTAATTCTCCTATTTGCTCACCTGAGACAGTAACGACTGTTGCACCAATAAGATCAGGCGATATTAGATTGATCGGGTCTTTCTCATGAATAGAGGCAAATAGAAGTTGGCCAATCATAGCTTCAGCATCATCTCTTGAATCAAGACCTTCAAAGTGAAAACGAGGTTTTTTATTAGTACCTGAAACGTTAGTCAACTTGACATCTTTTGCAAAATTTTTATCAAAACCAATAAAAAGATCTCGATCTACATATTCATCAAACTGTCGAATTAATGGACGAATACTAACATCGCCTTTTAATCCTGTAGCTCTAGTAATTTTTGCAATAGCAAAAAGTTTAGTCTTCATTTACATCGATAACTTCTAAACGAGCTCTTTTGCCGCCTTCTTTAGCGTTAATAGCAAATAGTATGGTACGAAGAGCAGAAACATTTCTACCTTTTTTACCAATTACTTTTCCATAATCACCATCACCAACTGTTAATTCGTAAATGATAGTTTGATCTGATTCTACAGCTTCTACATTTACCTCATCGGGTTTATCTACCAACTTCTTTACAACTGTTTCAATAAGTGACTGCATAATTAATCTCCCTTCGATCTTAGATTGTTATTTAGAATTATCTTCTTCAGAATTTTTTTCTTCTTCCGCTGGAGCTTCTTCCTCTTTTGGAGCTTCTTCTTCCGCTGGAGCTTCTTCCTCAGCAGGTTTTTCTTCTTCCTCTTTTGGAGCTTCTTCCTCTTTTGGAGCTTCTTCTTCAGCAGGTTTTTCTTCTT
>JAYZHS010000015.1:0-6354 GCA_036166315.1 Fidelibacterota bacterium | reverse complement strand
CCCCACGTCATAACAGTTCCAGGAATGGTAAGAAAAAAAATAGCAAATAAATTTTTGTTATCTAGAGGGATGAATGCATTTTGCTCAAAAATTAGAGCACCAATTAGAAAAAATAATCCAGAGAGAGTCATTCCTATCGCATTCAAATGATAAGAATTAATTTTATTTTTTTGCATTTTTAAATAAACATTTGGCCATGCTGCAAGTATAACTGAAAATAAGATAGCAATAATTCCAAAGGTTGCTTGACCTGTGCCAACAAAATCTGCCTTATAAAATAAAAGTACAGTACCGATTAGGCCAATAATCATCCCAATAGCCTTTTTCTTATTTAAACGGTCATCTGGTAAATAAAAATGCGCCATAACTGCTACGCAGATAGGTAATAAGCCCCAAATTATTGCTGCTAGATTAGAAAAGACAAATTTAGCTCCCCAATAGGTAAGGAAATAACATAATGAGAAATTGAAGAGCGTAAATAATAAATAGACATTTTTTAGATCAGATGTTAATCTAACTTTTTCACCTTTAATAAAATACATTATCCAAAATATAATCCCAGCTAAAGAAAATCTAATTGAAAGGCCTGTATATAAAGGCATCTCAGCAAGGCTAATTTTCAAATACATCCATGTAAATCCCCAAAGGATACACATTAATGCATACAGTGAATAGATTTTTGTTTTCATAAAAAAAAGCCCTGATTTTGCAGAGCTTTCTTAAGGTTCAAACTAAATATGAAAAGTTTATTTTTTTGCATTTTCATGAAGGAAGATTACAAGTGGGCTTGCAATATAAATTGATGAATATGTACCCACAATAACACCAACAATCATTGCAAATGCAAAAGTGTTTATTACTTCACCTCCAAAGAACCATAGAATAAAAACTACAACAAACGTAGTGAGGGAAGTGATAATTGTTCTGGAGAGAGATTGATTAATACTTTTATTGACTATATCGGTATAGGAGTCACGTTTCGATGATTTTAGATTTTCACGAATCCTATCAAAGATAACAATGGTATCATTCAATGAATACCCTACGATCGTCAGAAAAGCTGCAATGATCGGCAAGCTTATTTCATAAGATAGAAGAGAAAACATTCCTAAAGTGATAAGGACATCATGCGATAATGCTGCAATAGCTCCAAGTGCAAATTTAAATTCAAAACGTATTGATATGTATAAAAGGATTAGGCCTAAGGCGGAAAAAATTGCCATAATTGCTTTTCCGCTTAGCTCTGAACCAATCTTTGGACCAACCATTCCTTTGCTTAAAATAAAATCAATCATATTTTCAGGAACCTTATTTGAAAAAGCATCGTAAAGATGAACTGCAATTTTTTGAGCTAAATTCGATGGTGAACTTTCAATATGAGGAACCCTAACTGACACTGCAGTTTGATTTCCAAAATGCTTTATTTCTTCTCTGCTAAAATCGAATGTTTGTCCATCAATATTAACATCGCCCATTTTTGAACGAACTTCTTCAACATTAATATCTTCAGCGAACTGAACAGCAACAAATGTGCCCCCCTTAAAATCAATACTAAGCTTAGGGCCACCATGAAAAATTAAAGATACTATTCCAGCAAGCCCAATCAAGCCAGAAATAGTAAGAGCAAATAGCTTTTTACTCATAAAATCAAAATTTGGATTTTTTAATAATCTCATATACTAAGTTTTGAAAAACCTTTTCGATTAACATATGCATTAAAAATTGTCCTAGTTACAAAAATTGCAGTGAACATTGATATGAGGATACCCCAAAATAAGACGGTAGCAAACCCTCTGATTGGTCCAGTGCCAAATTGCCATAGAACAAGAGCAGCAATTAATGTTGTCATATTTGCATCGATAATAGTTGTTAATGCTCGATTATAACCACCATCAATGGCCGCTTTTGCAGTTTTTCCTTTATCTAATTCTTCTCTAATTCGTTCAAAAATAATTACGTTTGCATCAATTGACATTCCAACAGTTAAAATGAGTCCAGCAATACCCGGGAGAGTTAAAGTGGCTTGCAGAGAGGCTAAAATTGCCAATACAAGTACGATATTCCAAACTAGGGCAAAATCAGCAATAGTTCCTGCAGTGCGATAATAAAGGATCATAAATACTAATACGATAACTAAGCCAATTAATACCGAAAGAGTTCCACTTTTCACAGATTCTGCTCCCAATGAAGGACCTACAACTCTCTCTTCAATTATTTCAACAGGAGCAGGAAGCGCACCTGCCCTTAGAACAATTGCTATATCTTTTGCTTCATCAATATTTGCAAATCCCTCGATAAGTGTTCCGCCTCCAGAAATTTTTTCTCTGATATTTGGTGCCATATGAACTTTTTTATCTAAAACTATAGCAACTTGTCTACCAACATTTGAGCCCGTCATAATGGCCCATTTTCTAGCTCCATCAGAGTTCATCGAAAGGTTAACAATTGGTTGACCAGCTGACGTTGTTCCTTGAGGCCCCAAATTAGCTTTTGCCTCTTCAACAACACCTCCAGTTAGTTCGGCCTGGTCATCGAGTAGGTATAGAGCATACATTCGCTCAACTGATCCATCTGTGAGCACGTACTCCTCAGCCTTATGACCAAAAAGAAAATTCGACCCCATGGAGGCTAATCGTTCTTGAACTTCAGCTTTTTCGATCAATTTTTTTATTGCAAATGTATTTTTCTCAGGGACGCCAATAGAATTACCTAAACTTCTAAGCAGCGAAGAAAAGGGTCTTTCTGCAAAAATATCTTCATCTACAATTGCAGAATCTGCTTCATCAGTAGACTGAACCCCTCCAAAAAGCTCACTGACAGATACCGCCTGTTCACTGCTCGCATCATCTGAGACTGTTTCCTGTGATTTTAATTCCTTTGCAACCGATGCAACCGATTTATCCTTTTTGAGAATTTGATCGATCTTAATCATCAACTCATTAGTGGTTGTAACATCTTTTACTAGATAGAATTCAAGCAATGCTGTGCTTTCTAATAGTGAACGAGCTCGTTCACTATTCTGAACACCGGCAAGTTCAACAATAATACGTTGGTTACCCTGTTTCTGAATAGTTGGTTCTGCTACACCAAATTGATCTATGCGGTTTTGAAGAATTTCTAAAACACGATTAATAGCATCTTCAGCTTCATCATTTAACGAGCTGAGTATGTCGTCAGAGCTTGAGCCATAATCATAATAATATCTAGAAAGTTTTAATTGATTTTTTTCAACATACTCTGAAAATAAATCAAAAAAATCTGCTTCAGGTGAGATAGAAATATCAGCGCGAATTTTATCAAAAATGTTGGAAAGCTTCCCATCTTTGTTGATAGCGATATTTTCAATTAATGTTGGTAAATCTACCTCAAGCACTATATACATACCGCCCTTGAGATCAAGTCCTTGTTTTATGGCTTTAGTTTCGATTTCTTCAAGTTTTCCCTCAACGCGAAGAACATCCTTTTCATCATCAGATAGATTTTGGAGTTTAATAGTTGGCCAAAGAGACCAGAAACCCCATACAAGGACTAATCCAATCAGTAAAAATCGTGGTGTTAGTTTATTTTGCATATTTTAAATATATAATTGCTCTAAGGACGGGGAATATACTCTTGTATCTACCTATTGAACAAGTATGCGTACCAATTATTATATGATATTGAATTTTTCTCCTACTTTTTTAAACGCATCTAATGCCTGATCTAAATGCGATTCAGTCATTGCAGCAGAGATCTGAACTCTTATTCTAGCCTCATTTTTTGGAACAACAGGATAGAAAAAACCTATGACATAAATTCCTTCGCTTAATAATGCTGAAGCAACTTTTTGAGCAATTAGAGCATCATAGGTCATAATCGGAATAATTGGATGTTCCCCATTTTTTATTTCAAAACCTAGGCCTGATATTTCTCGTCGAAAATATTTTGTATTTTTATCTAGCTTATCTCTTAATTCCGTCGATTTTGAAAGCATTTTGAATGCTTTAATCCCTGCAGAGGTAATTGCAGGGGTAAGCGTGTTTGAAAAAAGATAAGGTCTTGAGCGCTGTCTGAGAAGGTCTATAAATTCCTTTCTACCAGTAGTAAAGCCACCAGAAGCACCACCTAGAGCCTTGCCCAATGTTGAGGTCCAAATATCAATTTTATCCATGACATTATGATATTCCGCGGATCCCCTACCTGTTTTACCAATAAAGCCAGTAGCATGGCTATCATCTACCATTACTATAGCATCATATTTTTTTGCGAGGGTAGTTATGCGATCAAGGTTTGCTATGTAGCCATCCATCGAGAAGACACCATCTGTTGCAATCAAGCGAATTTCTGCATTTTGCGAATTGATTAATTGTTCTTCTAAATCATCCATATCGTTGTTTTTATAGCGATAGCGTTGAGCCTTGCAAAGTCTAATCCCATCAATTATTGAAGCATGATTTAAACTATCTGAAATGATCGCATCATTTTGCCCAAGAAGTGTTTCAAAAAGTCCCCCATTTGCATCAAAGCAGGAACTGTATAAAATAGTATCATCAGAATTAAAAAATTGGGAAATAGTATCTTCAAGTTCTTTATGAATGGTTTGCGTTCCGCAAATAAACCGAACTGAGGCCATTCCAAAACCATATTCATCTAGCGCTTGCTTTGCAGATGCGATTAAATCTGGATGATTAGCTAGGCCCAAATAATTATTTGCACAAAAATTCAATACATTTAAACCTTTGTCCGTAACTATATCAATACTTTGGGGAGACGAGATTGGCCTTTCAACTTTATAGAGACCTTCATCTTTTATTTCAGAAATAATTTTCTTAAAAGAATTCACCACTCTAAGATAACCTTTCCACAATTTCCTGATTTTAATTTTTTAAATGCATCCTGATAATCATCAACCTTAAAACGATGGGTTAAAACTTCAGAAATTGATAGGCCACTTCTAATCATCTGTGTCATTTTATACCATGTATCATACATTCTTCTACCATAAATCCCTTTAATATTTAGCCCTTTGAAAATGACATCGTTCCAATTGATTGTTGTTGATTCTGGTAGCAATCCTAAAAGCGCAATACTTCCTCCATTATACATGTGATTGATCATTTGGTTAAATGCTTCCGGTTTACCTGACATCTCAAGTCCGATATCAAAACCATGTTTAATATTCAATTCTTTAAATACATCTTTAATATTCTCTTTTATTGGGTTTATTGCTTTTGTAGCGCCAAGTTTCAATGCTAGGTTTAAACGGTAATCATTTATATCTGTAATTACAATATTTCTTGAGCCGGAGAACTTACAAATTGCTGCAGCCATTATGCCTATGGGCCCTGCTCCAGAAATCAATACATCTTCACCGATTAAATCATATGTAAGTGCAGTATGTACAGCATTGCCTAATGGATCAAAGAAAGCTGCAATTTCGGATGGAATATCTTTATGGATAGGCCATACATTTGATTCAGGAATTACTAAATACTCCGCAAATGCCCCACTTCGATGAATACCAATGCCTTTAGTTTTGTGGCAAAGGTGGCGTTTTCCAGCTCTGCAATTTCTACAATACCCACAAGTCAAATGCCCCTCTCCTGATACACGCTCTCCAACTTCGTAATGAGTTACACCATTTCCAATTTCTTCAATAATTCCGCAAAATTCATGGCCTACTATTAGCGGCAGTTCTAGGTTTTTCTCTGCCCATTCATCCCAATCATATATATGGATATCAGTTCCACAAATTGCAGTATGCGTTATTTTTATTTTTACATCATTGGTACCGCATATTGGATTATCGACATCTTCCATCCAAATACCCATCTTTGGTGAATGTTTTACAAGTGCTTTCATAAGGTTTTTATATTCATTGATTGTTCCAAAAAATTTAATGGGTTATACTTACCATACACAATGGAATAAACTTACGAGGTTAATATTTGTTTATGCGTATTCAGACACAATTTCTTATCATAAATGTCATTGGCGGAATTGCTGTTCTTGGAGGCTATGTTATTGCTTTGATCAATCACCCAAAAACTCGCGTTGAACTTTGGGGCGGCGTTCCAGAAAATTTACGATTTTGGATTACTTTATTTATGTTCATTTCTGCCTTTGGTTATTGTGTTGCGATGTATTATTTAATCTTTCAAGATGGATTGGATTTAGATTTCTTTGGGGGAAAATTAAATATTAATTTTATGAAAGGTCTCCTAATAATTTTTCTAATTACTGCTGCGTGTTGGATTCATACAACCTTTGCTTATTTAGAGCATGGAAATCAAATTTTATGGACTTTTGTTCAATTGGAATTATGGCTGACAGGAATTACAGTTTTTCTGATGATGATTGGCGTTGCTACTGCCA
>JAYZHS010000014.1:0-11700 GCA_036166315.1 Fidelibacterota bacterium | reverse complement strand
TAATTTTTTGGTGTGTATGATTTTACGAATTCTTGCGCCCATATCTCAATATTAAGTACATCATCTATTGATGGCTTTTTAATAAAATCATGTTCATCAAATGCCCTTTCGATCAACTGGGGTATTTCTATGAAGCTTATCTCGTTATTTAGAAATCGATAAACTGAATATTCATTTACAACATTCAATAAAGCTGGAACTGTCCCTTCTTGCTCTAAAGCATTAAAGGCTAAACGCATACATGGAAATTTATTAAAATCTGGCTTTTCAAAGGTAAGTGATTCTATACTTGTCAAATCTAACTCATCCCAGTCAGCATTTGAATGATTAGGGTATGTCAAAGCATATTGGATGGGTATTTTCATATCTGGTAAACCTAACTGAGCCTTAACAGATTTATCTTTAAACTCAACCATTGAGTGTATAATGGATTGGGGATGTATGATAATCTCGATCATATCTTTGGAAATATCAAAAAGCCAGTAAGCTTCAATTACTTCAAGTCCTTTATTCATCATGGTGGCTGAATCAATTGTTATTTTTTTCCCCATTTCCCAATTAGGGTGATTAAGGGCTCGATCTACGGTAATGGAATTAAATTGACCAATTTCTAAAGTGCGAAACGGGCCTCCGCTTCCAGTTAATATTATTTTATTAACTTCTTTGATGGACTCACCTACAAGGCATTGCCAAATTGCTGAATGCTCACTGTCTACTGGAAATATTTTAGCACCTGATTTATTTTTTATTTCATTAATTATACTTCCAGCCATTACCAAGCTTTCTTTATTGCTTAGCGCTACATCAACTTCTGATTGTAAGGCATTTATTGTAGGCTCCATACCAGATGATCCAACCAGAGCATTGAGCATAAGATCAACAGAACCATAAGATGATAGTTCTAAAAGCCCTTCTCGCCCTTTTAAAATTTTGATATTTGTTGACCGCAGTTCGTCTTCAACAAAGTTTGCAGTATCAAGATCAACAACTGCTACAAATTCTGGCTGATATTTTTTTGCCTGCTCAATTAATAATTTACCGTTTTTATGTGCACTCAAAGCGACTACTATAAAATCGTTTAAGTGGTTATCAATAACACTTAAAGCATTGATTCCTATAGATCCGGTAGATCCCAATATTGATATTTTTTTCATTTTAGAATTGATTTTGCAATCCAAAAGATAGCATTTTATAATCTCCTCCATATAAAAAGCTTGGAGATAACTGTATACCTTTAAAATTAATCATTGTTCCCAATGAAAAATAGCTATGATGTTTATCAAATTTTTTGGAGATATTATAATCATTTGAAGTATAATCTATTCCACTTAATGTATTTGCTGAGTAACCAAAAAAAAGGTTTAATCTTTTTAATGATAATCTGTGAATTATACTTGTGCTAGCAGAAGAAATTGATATCATATTATAAGATTTAAAACTACCTGAATTATAATGAAAACTCCATGGAGAATTGTCTTCTGACTGCCCAGGCTTAAGCGAAATACCCCATCCATAGGAATGAATTGCTCTTTTATCATTTGAAAACGCTGAGGTTCTACCGGTTAAGCTTAAATTCCATGAAATATTAATTTTACCAGAAAATACCGGAGATATAGATATACCTTCATCGCCTTTCATTAAATAACTAGTTATTAATATATTTTTATTTCGATTGATTTCTGCTGGAGAAAATACTGTTGAAATAATACCTGCATATTTTATGAATACTTCTCTTTGTGCCCCGTTCTTATAAAAAGGCTGGGTAGATTGTGATAAAATAGATGAGAAAAATAAAGCGTAAATTACAAGCCGCATTTCTAAATCTAGTTTAAATAATTCCTCTGTTGCTTGATTCTATAAATTTAATTATTTCTTTAATCTCTTTTGTTTGCTGTAGCTCATTCTTAATCTTTTGAATCGCTTCGCCTCGATTTAATTTTGACTTGAAGTATGTACGGTATGCCTTTTTTATTAATGCAGTTTTTTCATCACCAAATCCCCTTCTTTCAAGACCGATTTTATTTATTCCTACGAATCTTAATGGTATGCCTGCTCCGATAATAAAAGGAGGAACATCTTGTTTTGCTGAAAAACCACCACCAATGAGTGAGTGTTGGCCAATCTTAACAAATTGGTGAATCATCGCACCGCCCCCAATGTTACACCAATTTCCTATTTCTACATGACCGCCAAGCGTAGCAATATTTGCCATAATTACGCTATCACCAACAATACAATCATGCGCAATATGTGTGCAAGCCATTAATAAAGCGTTATTACCAACTAACGTTTTACCATATGCTGCGGTTCCTCTATTAATGGTAACAAATTCTCTAATTATTGCATTATCGCCAATTACAGTTTTGGTATCTTCACCATCGTATTTCAAATCTTGCGGTTCTTCACCTATTGAATTATTATGATAAATTTTACAGTTTGAGCCTAAGCTTGTTCCAGAGCATATAGTATTGTGGTTTCCAATTGAAGAATTATCACCTATCTCAACATTCTCTTCAATAATTGAATAGGCTCCTATAGAGACATTTTGGCCAATATTGGCCTTAGGAGAAACTAAGGCTGTAGAGTGAATGGAAATTTGATTTAAACCCCTTGGCGATCAACAACTGTAGCTTTAAGCTTTCCTTCTGCAACTAGCTTATCTTCTACAAATGCCTTTCCAACAAGCAAGGCTGTTCCCAGTCTAAATTTTTCAAGAACCATTTCTAGACGAAGCTGATCACCAGGAATAATTGGGTGTCTAAATCTTGAATCAGATAAGGATGAGAAAAACATGTTTTTTTCCATGGGGTTATCAACGCTATTTAAAACTAAAAAACAACCCGCTTGGCACATTGCCTCTAAAACAAGCACACCAGGCATAACTGGCTGATTTGGGAAGTGTCCTTGAAAAAACGGCTCATTAATTGAGACGTTTTTATATGCAGTAAGTTTTTCACCTGGGGTAATATCTACTATTCTATCAACTAATACAAATGGGTATCGATGGGGGAGCAAGCGAATGATTGAATTAATATCAAACATAGCCTTCGGGTTAACTTTTGTTGAATATCTCTGTCTATTTATTTTTGT
Organism: Fidelibacterota bacterium; assembly: GCA_036166315.1. GTDB lineage: Bacteria > Fidelibacterota > Marinisomatia > Marinisomatales > TCS55 > TMED108. The sequence goes on along the minus strand of JAYZHS010000014.1, from coordinate 8,610 downwards.
TTTATAAACTTTTTTTATTTCTTTGACAAGTTCAACATTAGCAGCATGTCCGCTTTTTGAGGCAATAACATGACCTTGGATAGGCATTCCCAGCAATGCAAGATCACCAATCAAATCTAAGGCCTTATGTCTTACAGGCTCATTGTCAAATCTAAACTCAGTCCCTCCAAGTGTTCCATTTGAACCAAGACTAATTTCTTTTTCGATTCCAAAAAGCTCGCTTAGTTTTTGCGCCTCTTTTTCATCAATTTTTTTATCAACAATAACAACTGCGTTATCTATATTGCCACCTTTAATCAACCCTTCTTCTTTTAAGTGTTCGATTTCGCTCAAAAAACAAAATGTTCTTGCTGGCGCAATTTCACTGGCAAAGTTTTTTTCTACTTCATCCATTGTTGTAAATTGAGTTCCAAGACTTTTATAATCATAGTCTAACATAAAGGTTACGCGGAATTGATCTGAGGGCATTATATGAATATCAACCCCTCTTGCTGCATCGGTATAGCCCACGGCTTCATCAATATGTAAATAATTTTTAGGAGCATTCTGCTTAACTACCCCTGCCTTCAAAAGCGCTTCTACAAAATCAATTGCGCTACCATCCATTACAGGAGGTTCTTTCTCGCTCAACTCAATTAACACATTATCTAAACCTATTCCCACACACGCAGCAAGAGCATGTTCTACCGTATGTATCCTTACCCCATTTTCTTCGATTGTTGTTCCTCTAGATATATCAACGACATGGTCAATGTCTGCTTTGATTTCTGGACATCCATCTACATCCATTCTTTTAAACCTAATTCCAAAATCTTCCGGTGCAGGTTTAAATGTAATTTTTGACTCAACACCCGTATGCAGGCCAGTACCAACACAAGAGGTTTCTTTGGCAATTGTTCTTTGATTTTTTATAAAACTCATAATTAGTTTTTAATTTTTTCTTCTATTGTATCTAATCTTTTTTTTAATCTTTTAAATTCAAAGTAAAGCGCATCTCTTTTATTTTTTTCTTTTATTTCTCTAGCGGGGGCACCAGAATACATTTTACCACCCGGTAGATCTTTTGTTACCGCAGTATAGCAAGCAAATACTGCTCTATCTCCAATCGTAACATTATCTATAGCTCCTGCCTGCCCTCCAAATGCACAAAACTCTCCTATTTTAACACTACCCGCAATAGTTACATGCGCTGTCATCAAACAACCTTTTCCAACTGAAACATTATGGGCTATTTGAACTCCGTTATCAAATTTGCACATTTCTCCTATTTCAGTATCGCCAATAGTGCCTCGATCAATCGTGGAATTTGCACCAATTTCTACATCATTGCCAATAACTACCTTTCCAAGCTGGGGTATCTTTATATGGTTATCATTTATTGTCATAAATCCATATCCATCTGCCCCAATGACAACCCCTGAGTGTACAATACAATTATTTCCTATAATTGAATTAGAATATAAATGCACGTTACTATAAAGTTTTGAGTTGTTACCAATTTCAACATTGCTATCAATTACATTATTTGGGCCAATGATTACATTATCTCCAATGATTACATTGTCTCCAATGATTACATTTGGACCAATATTTGTGTTAGATCCAATCTTTGATGATTTTGAAATTAATGCAGACTCATGAATGCCGGTGAAGGAATCAATATCATCAGAATAGAATTCTAATATCTTAACAAATGCTAATCTAGGATCATCAACAACTAATCCGCTTTTGTTGTTAATTAAAGATTCATCAGAAACAATAACGGCTGAAGCGTTGGTAGTCTCAAGAAACTTTTTGAATTTCGTATTATAAAGATAAGAAATAGTTCCTTTTTTACCAGCATCTAAAGCAGATACTCCGCTAATTGATAATTTAGGGTCTCCAACAACTTTCCCACCGATCAGTTGCCCTAGCTCTTTTAAAGAGGCCATTTAAAGTTAATTTTTCGTATCAGTTTTCTTTTTGTCAGATACGCTATATTTTCTTAACTCAAGCAAAACATCATCGGTTAAATCATGGGTTGGGTTTCCATACAAAAGTGAGGTCGATCCATCAATTATGAAATCTATCTTTTTTGCAGCGGCAATTTTATCCACTGCTCGCTTAACTTTAGATAAAATATCGAACTCTAATTGGGCTTGCCTTCTATATAGCTCTCCCTCAGGCCCAACCATAGTAACCTGAAATTTTTGTATTGTTGCTTCTCTTGAAGAAATTTCAGCCTCTTTTTCTTTTCTCCATTCAGGGCTACTCATCAACCTCTGTGTCTCAAAGGCTTGTTTAATACTATCAAGCTCAACAATCATCGAATTATATCTCATGTTAACCTGTCTGTATTCCATCTGAAGCTGTGCCTCAGCATCCTTGAATTCCTCATATTCCGAGCGAATTCTATCTGACTGTACAAATCCTATTTTATTTTGAGCAAATAATACCGATATGAATATTTGCAAAGCAAAAATGACAGTTGTGATTTTTTTAGGAACCACATTTACCTCCTTAAAATTAATAATTAATTTCCAAAAATTATTGTGTACTCCCAACCCTGGGGCTCACCATTTCCAGTAATATCATCAAATCCATAACCAACATCAAACCCAAGTTTCCCAATCATAGGCATAAAAAATCGTATACCAGCTCCAGCAGACCTTTTTAGCTCCAAAGGGTTTGATCGCTCATATCTCAACGTGCTCATCAAACGGGTATCATGCCATACGTTTCCTGCTTCAGCAAATAGCATTGCATAAACTACAGGATTTTCTGAAAACGGAAATCTAAACTCCGTGGTATACTTAACCATTGTATTTCCTCCAACTCCACGACCTGTAGTTGTTAGAGGTCCAATAGAATTATCAGGATAGCCGCGGAGCATGGTTCCATAAGGTATACCATTTCCACCCATTATGAATCTTTCATAAGGCGGAATATAGGTATATCCTTTGTTGTTTACCCTAAGCATCTTTATGGTGCCTATTTTTAAAGAACTCGTTAGAACAAATTTCCAGAATGTAGGTGTATACCAGTCTAAATTCAAAACATGTTTATGATAATGTTCATCTCCTTTAAATACGCCACCCGAGAATGTTGAAGTAAGTATTGCGCTTGATCCCTCTGTGGGAAATTCAGCACGATCTCTGCTATCCCTACTGATGTTTTGTGTTAGACTAATGCCAGTAGATTTACGAAAATCACCAACATATTCACGTAATAATTCTTCATCTTCGCTATAGTATTCAGCTTGCCTAACCCTTAAGTCCCAAAAGGCTCTAAAATAGTCATCTGGCCATTTTAATCTTCTCCCCCATTGAATAGATCCACCTCTTGAAAGCTGATTAAATGGATAAAAATAATATGAATTTCCTGCACCCCTAAATGTATAAAATAGAGAAAATCCTATTCTGTTGGGGGTATCGCGAAACATTGGATCTACAAACCTAACTTGAAAACTTTCGTATTTACCTGGTCTCCCATAATAATTACCCATCGATACTTGTGTTCCAACATTAAACCCAAATGACAATATTTGCCCTTTGCCTCTAAAATTATTAAATGCAAGATTTCCGCCACCTGTCATGCCATACATGCCAGAAACACCAATGTTTGCGCTGGCGCGATCAGATGATTTTTCTTGAAGGGTTATATCTAAATCGATTTCATCTTCATCAACAGGAACAACATTTGGAGCTAATGATGTAGGGTCAAAATAATTCAGAACATGTAATTTTCGCATACTTGTTTGTAGTAATGTTCTTCTGAACAAGTCGCCAGGAAAAACATCGAGTTCTCTTCGGATGACATTTTCTCGAGTTTTAGAATTTCCATAAATATTAATATTACGAACATATACTTTATTGTTTTCTGTAACAGAAAAATGAACATCAATTGAATCATTATCTGCAGGGGTAAAGAAAGGTTCTATATTGCTATATAGATATCCTCTATCCATATACAAGCTTTGTACATCTTGAAAAACAGCTTTATCAAATCCCGATTGATTAAAAATATCGCCTTTTTTCAAATTTAATGTGGTCTGTAATATTTGCTCTTCATAAAGGGAATTACCCTCCCATGAGAAATTTCTAAACTTATATTGAACGCCTTCATTTACACTGATTTGTACAACTAGTCCTCGCTTTTTTTTATTATAAAATACGCTATCAGACAGAACAGTGAAATCTCTGTGCCCTTCATCTTTATAAAAACTATTTAGAGCCACAAGATCGTCATCAAATTTCTTTTTATCAAATGATGATGCCCAAAATCTCCACCATGTACGTATTTTAGTATCTTTCAACTGTCGTCTGAGTGTATAAAGAGATAATTTATTTCTAATTATTTTTGGAATTGGTAACCAGGATTTTGTTGCAAGCCAACCAAAGTTATTTTGACCCGTTCCAGAAATAATAATATCTTTTATTTTCATTTTTTTACCTTCATTAATAGTAAAAGTAATATTATTTCTTTGAGAGTTTTTCTTGTCGATTGGCTCTATTGATGCATCTACTTTTACAAGAAAGTACCCATCCTCTTTATAAAGCTTTATAATCTTATTTATTGAACTATTTATAAAATTCGGCTTAATTCTCATTCCAACGCGATACGAAAGAACTTCTTTGATTTTTTTATCTCGTATTTTTTTATTTCCTTCAAGCTCTATTTTTGCTAAAACGGGGGACTCCTTGACAATAATTGTAATTGAAATTCCATCGGATGCTTGTTCGTTAAATTCAATCTGTACATCACCAAACACTCCTAGATCCCATAGTCGTTTAACTGCCCGGCGAAAATCTTCAGCAGTAACATTTTGACCTTTTTGCAATCCAGCTGTATATAAAACCATATTGTTGCTCGTAGAGCTATTCCCTTTGATATCAATATTATTTAATTTGAAGGAGGGGGGAGCTTGGGCAAAAATAAATGATGATATAATAATAATGCTTAGTTTTTTCATGCGCTTATTTGTTCACCTGTTTGACCAAATCTTCTTTGTCTATTTTGATAATCATAAATTCCATTTAATAATTCTTTTTCTCTAAAATCAGGCCAAAATTTCTCGGAAATAAGTAACTCTGAATAAGCAGCCTGCCAAAGCAAAAAATTACTTAGTCGATATTCGCCGCCAGTCCGAATTAATAGATCTGGATCTGGAATGCCTGAAGAATAAAGCTCCTCTACAAATAATTCTTCACTAATATCATCAGATTTTAAATCTGATAGTTCTATTTTTTTACCTATACGCTTAATAGCCCTTATGAGTTCCTGCCTACTTCCATAGCTTAAAGCTAAAATTAAGTTGAGACCAGTGTTGTTTTGTGTTTTTGCCATACCTTCTAATATGTGTTTTTTTGTATCAGCAGGTAAATCTTCAAGGTTGCCAATTGTTGAGAGCTTAACATTATTTTTATGCAGATTTTCAATTTCTTTCTTTATTGTTGAAAAGAGCAATTTCATGATTGCAGAGACTTCTGTTTTTGGCCTTGACCAATTTTCACTAGAGAAAGTATAGAGGGTAAGATAAGAAACACCAATCTCACCGCATACTCTAACAATCTCTCTTACTGAATTTATTCCCTCATGATGGCCAGCTGCTCTAGGCAGGTTCTTTAATTTTGCCCAACGCCCATTGCCATCCATAATAATTGCAATATGCTTAGGAAGATTGCCGTTATTTTTAACTTTATCTCTTAACTTTTTATACATGGTAAGTAAAATAATTTTTTGTAAAAATATTTCTAAAATTAGTTCTTATTAGGCTGCTAATGAATAATTAATCCTATTTATCATTTTCGTAAATTTCAGCAGTATGATGATCGAATTGAGTAAAATTATCTGGAATAGACACATTTTTAAATTCTGATTTACATTTATAGCATTCAATTGAGTCTTCTACTTTATTATACAAATATAGATCAATTAAAAATAAGACAACTAGACTAAGGCCATATGTGAAAGGGACAAATAATGCTCCAATCAAAATAATAATACATCCAAGAGCCTGATTAAAATCTTTTTTCTTATACAGATGCTTACATCCACACTCAGGGCAAAGGGGTTCTTTTTCTTTTATAAAATAGTTTTTATCAATTTTTTTCAAAGGGGAAGTCTGTATTGTAATAAATAAAATTTAAATATTATATCCCCAAACAAAATGGAAATAATCGATACATATAACAAACCTGTGGCGCTTTGTGTTGCCTGAATCTTAAGTGTGCTCCATACAAAATAATTAATCAAAACTGGAAAAATATTTCCCATGAATAATGCTACTAAAAGTAATATTCCATCAAAATCAAAAAGGAATGACCAGCTGTTTTTTGTTATTCCATATGAATCAACGTATAGGTTGGATGTCATAAAAAAAACATCCCAAATAATTCTGATAACTAGAGCAGCTGAAAGTGCTATTGTAGATTTTTTTAATAAAGAGATTGGCAAAGCAATAACATTTAAATACCAATGTCCTAAAATCATTGAAAAAAACACTCCGGCTGTAATTAGTGATCCAATAATTACAGTAAATGAAGACTGAATATAAAGGTCATCGATAAAATGTGATAGTATGTTCAATAATGCAATTATTCCCAATAATGAAACCAAAGTAATTATGCTATTATGAATTATTTTTCTGTTCCAATAAAAGGCTGTTGTTGATCCTAACAGAAAAAGCCATACCAAGAGAATGATTTCTGAAAAATAATCAGTAACAATAAAATAATAAGCTAATGTACCAAGCGAACCAATAATGCAGCATTTGCCTAAATTGAATCTGTAAAAACCCTGATCTATTTTTTGTAAAGGCGTTATCCAAAAAAATAGGGGGTAGACCGAAGCATAGCCTAAAAAAATTAGCACTATAGAGTGCGTAAAATAATTAAACATTTAATAGGTCGATTATTTTTTTAGCAATATCCTTATATATGACACCAATATGAGAATCGGGATGAGTATCAACGATTGGGCTACCAGAGTCTGTAGTTTCCATAATATCCTGAGATATTGGAATTTGTCCCAATAAAGGAACCCCTAGGCGATCACTTTCAGTTTTGCCTCCACCTTTTTTAAATAGATCCATTCTTATTGTAAAACTACCATCATCTTTAATTGTGACTGGCTGCCCTTCAATTGATAAATTGCTACCAGTTTCAACTTTGCCATCTAAAAATAATCCCGACATATTCTCAATTACACCTAAAACTGGTGTTTTTACCTTTCTAAACATATCTGCACCTTTTTTAACATCTGCTAATGCAATATCCTGTGGTGTGGTAATGATTAGAGCCCCATCCATTTTAAGTTTTTGGGTAAGCGTTAGTTGAATATCTCCAGTGCCTGGAGGTAGGTCTAAAATTAAATAATCTAATTCTCCCCAGATCACATCATAAAAAAATTGCTCAGTCATTCTTGCGACAAGCGGACCTCTCCAAATTGTAGGAGATTGATTACCGCTAATGAAACCGAAACTCATTACCTTCATGTTTAAGTTGTCTAAGGGTATTAGCTTTCTTTCTTCATTTAATTTTGGCTGCTCATCTAAGCCTAATATCATTGGCAACGAAGGACCGTAGATGTCAAGATCAAGCAACCCTACTTTTAACCCTAGATCTCTTAATGAAAGTGCTAAATTCACAGCAACGGTTGATTTTCCTACTCCGCCTTTGCCGCTTGATACTGCTATTATGTGCTTTATCCCCGATAAAGAAGAGGGTCCCTGCGAAGCCAGTGCTGACATATTTCCTTGAGCTTCTGAATTATTTTCATTAAGAGAAATATCTATTTTTTTATAACCACTCTCCGATTCTAATAAATTTTTGATGTCATTAATTACTTTAGCTTTTTTCTCTTCATTTTGGCTTTTAATATTTAAAATGACAGAGAGTTCACCTTCATTAATTGAAACGTCATGAACCATTCCAAAAGAAACTACATCACGACTAAATCCTGGGTAGGAAATCTTTTTTAATAATTCTATTACTTCTTCTTTTTTCATTATAAAAAAAACGGCTGTTAAAAACAGCCGTCATCCTAAGTGTTTAGCTTTCTTATATTATTATTAAGAAAACCATTTTGCATTAATTTCAGTATACTTGCTCCATTCTTCAGGTAGCTCGCTTTCTTCAAAAATAGCCTCAACTGGACATTCAGGCTCGCATGCTCCACAATCAATACACTCATCAGGATCAATATACAGTTGCTTACCTTCAGGGTCAAACCCATCAGCTTTAGCCTCCTCGCCAGCACCAGTTTTATCTTCTGGTCCATGAATACAATCTACAGGACAAACTTCCACGCAAGCTGTATCACAAGTACTCACACATGGCTCAGCTATGACATATGTCATAATTATCTCCTTTTGTTTAAACGTTTTCGAAGCTACTTAAATTATGATAATTTTATATTTTCTTAAAAGACTTTTGCTATCAAAATAAAAAGTCTATTAAATTCACTATCTAAATAAAAAAATAAAATGAGTGATAAATACAACTACGATCATTACAAATCAGTTCCTGACCCGGCTAGTAATGTAAATTACAAGAAGAAAAAGCCAAAATTAATTGCGGTAGTAGATGAAGATAATTGTACAGGCTGCCAGGTCTGTGTACCTTTTTGTCC
>JAYZHS010000013.1:0-2769 GCA_036166315.1 Fidelibacterota bacterium | reverse complement strand
ATCAATCCCTATTAACTTTCCCTTATTGGAAAGCTTTGAAAGGATTTGCGCGGCGTGCCCACCAGCTCCAATGGTTCCATCAATATATAATCCGCCTGGTTGGAGATTTAGATATTCTAATACTTGCGTACTCATTACAGGAATATGAACATTGATTAATTCCTGTAAATTTTTCATTTATATCAGAGTATAATTTTGTCTGCAAGTTCATCAAATTTCGACGAATCAATTTTTTGCGATTTTTTATCAACAGTTATTAGGTATTCTGGATCCCATATTTCAATCTTATTTACCATTCCAATAATCAAGGCTTTTTTTGTAAGATTGGCAAAATTAATAATATTTTGATTCAAAGCTATCCTGCCTTGCTTATCTATTTGAACTATTGATGCATACCTAACTGTGTTACGGGTAAAAGTTCGATTTATACCAGAGAGTGAAGAAAGCTTCCTTAGTTCATTTTCAATCGTTTGCCAAATGATTAGAGGGTAGAGCCAAATACACTTATCCATTCCCCTGGTAATCACTAGAGATTGATCATTGTCTTTGCTTAATGAAGAGCGAAACTTGGAAGGGATATTGATTCTTCCTTTCGCATCTAGCGTATAGCTATACTCTCCAATAAATGTATTTTTATTTAATGTCATACTTTAAATCTTTGGGATTATAACCCACAACTACCCACAATGTATATATTTCACCCCACTATTGTCAACAATAATTATGAATAAAATTATTGTTCTATTATGAGGTTAATAGAAACCTGTAAATGAAAATATTGCTTTACTTTTTTGGAGAATACTGTTGAATAGAAACAGTATTATTTGGCACAGAAATGATTAATCGAGATGGATAACTAACTGATTTTAAGAGATTTAAATCCGTTCCATTTAAGTATAGGTTTAATCCTAATGTTTGGTTGAATTTTATATTTATTTCATTCTTAAATCGATGAAGATGGTTATCGCCTACAGGTAAAACCTGCTCAGATTTAACCAAATCGTCTGATTTAATTTCATACCACAAGCGCCTATCTGTCGTTAGCGTAATTGAAAAAGGGGAAGTCGCTTTTAATGCCTGTTTAGTTTCAGAAATTTTAACATAATCATTTTCAAGTGTTAAATCACTAATTGGACCTTCTTCTTCAAAGTCGCTTACAAACTCTTTTGGCTTACTTGCTTCAACCTCTTGATTGATTGATAAAATAATATATATAGCAAAAACTAGAGTTAAAATTATAAAAATACTTTTAATTATATCAGTGCGTATAGAAAGAGAAGGTTTCTTTGTAAGCGGAGCTTTCTTTTCTTTATTTTTCTCCTGATTTTCATCTTTGATACTTGAGAATAAAATTTTTGAACTTTTGACAAAAGGCTCGTCTACTATTTTAGTATCTTTTGAGACTGTTTTATTACCAATAAAAACCTCAAACTCTTCAAGCGTTTCATTTGGATCAACTCCTATCTCTAATGCATAAGCTTTTAAAAATAGACGTATGTAGGTATAGGATAATTGATCAAATTTACCCTTTTCGATCGCATTAAGAGCAGATAGACTAATTTTTGTTCTTTTGTGTATTTCTTCTAGATCTATTTCTTTTTCTAATCGAATAGATTTGAGTTTTTTGTAAAATTCAGACATAACTATTTTATTATTTTAAACTCATTTTATTTATTTGCTAGAATTAATAATCTTTTGAACAGTTCTGACAAAGGTAGGCCCATCACATTGTAGTAGCACCCATTAATACTTTTTACTTGACTAGAAAACCAATCTTGAATGCCGTAGCTTCCTGCTTTATCAAAAGGTTTATGTTTTTCAATATAAAATGATATTAATTCATCAGATAATGTATTTAATTCTACTGTCGTCAAACAATAAAATGATTGACAAGTTTTTTTATCATAGTTTTGAATTGAAACTCCTGTGAAAACCTTGTGTTTTTGGCCTGATAGCATTTTTAACATATTAAAGCTTTCTAATCTATCTTTTGGTTTTCCCAAAATTTGATTATCAAAAACAACTATAGTATCTGCACCAATGATAAAATTTTCTTTATAAGACAAGGATACCTTGCATGCTTTCTTATTTGCGCAATTCTGAACGTAGGTTGCTGGGTCAAGTTTAATATCCAATTTTTCATCAATATTGCTTGGTACGATATCAAAATTTAAATTTATTTTACTTAGGATTTCTTCTCTGCGAGGGGATTTTGAGGCAAGAATAATTTTTCCAAGGCTATTAATTGATTTCATCTTACGATGGCAAGCCTTCCTATATGGTTAACTTTTATTAAATTATTTTGAGCTTTCATCTGATATAGATAAACTCCATTTGATAATAATTGACCATAGTCATCTTTTCCATCCCAATCTATAATATTAAAACCTTCATTAAAAAAACTTGATTGAATAGATTTAATTTTTAAACCACCAAGTGTGTATATATTTATTTCCACTTCGCCATCAAGAGTTAATTCAAAAGCAAATTGGGTCTTATCGTAAAATGGATTAGGAAAATTAAGTACATTCTTTAGTTCAAATTTATCAGAACCCATCATTGTTAAAGCCATTTGAATTTCATTCGGATTATTTGCATTATCCCAGGCTTTAATTTTGAAGCTGATCTCATTAAAATAAGACTCTGGGGTATAATTACAAGTGCCTGTAGTCAAGCTATTAACATCGTAAATAAATTTATCATTTAGATTTTGTTCTTTATTTTGTAGTTCGTCAAAAATTATAATCTCATGTCCTTTTTCTCCAGTTA
>JAYZHS010000012.1:0-7019 GCA_036166315.1 Fidelibacterota bacterium | reverse complement strand
CGTTAAGTCGCGATATTCAAGCTCATCTAATACAGTACCCATCAACATGGAGCCTGTTGCGCCCAATGGATGTCCCATTGCAATTGCTCCTCCATTTACATTTAGATTGGCGGTGCTATTTAAATTCATTTCTTTCATAAAGCGTAATACCACTGCCGCAAAGGCTTCATTCACTTCAATTAAATCGATATCATTAATATTCATTTTTGCTCTCTTTAAAGCTTTCTTGGTTGCAGGGGCAGGACCAGAAAGCATAATTGTTGGATCAGTTGAGCACGTAGCTATGGATTTGATTAATGCTCGGGGTTTAAGCCCTAGTTCTTCTCCAATTTTTTTTGAACCAACGAGTGTTAAAGCTGCGCCATCTACAATTCCCGATGAATTACCTGCAGTATGTACGTGATTAATTTTTTCAACATTTGGATATTTTTCTTGAGCAAAAGCATCGTAACCCATAGCACCAACCTTTTCAAATGAGGGTGTTAACTTTGATAAATCGTTCATTGAAGCATCTGGTCTTATATGTTCATCCTTATCAAGAATAAGTAATCCATTTTGGTCATGGATTGAAACCATTGAAGCAAATTTTTTCTTGCGCTGAGCCTCTGAAGCTCTTTTTTGAGACTCCAAAGCAAAAGCATCAACGTCTTCTCTGGAGAAACCATCAATGGTTGCAATCAGATCTGCTCCAATCCCCTGTGGAACATAGTTATTATTCAGGCTAACCTTTGACTCAAATATCATTGAACCCCCATCCGCCCCAATCGGCACTCTTGACATTGATTCTACGCCTCCTGAAACTATTAGATTTTCCCATCCAGAATTTATCTTCATGGCAGCAATATTTATTGCTTCTAAACCAGAGCCACAAAATCGATTGATTTGCATGCCAGGAACATCTACATCCCAACCTGCATACTGAGCTGCAGTTTTACCAATATTTGCTCCCTGATCATTAACAGGCATTACACAACCAATAACTACATCATCAATTTGTGAAGTATCAAAATCATGCTTAATTGATAAGGCAAGCATAAGCTTTGAAAGCAAGTCTGTTGGTGTTATTTCATTTAGAGAGCCATTTTTTCTTTTGCCTCGAGGAGATCGAATTGAATCAAAAATATATGCTTCATTGGTCATAATTTTCTCAAAAGTAATTTAAAGCTTGTTTTCACCATAATAAAAAAGCAGAAAACAAATTTCTATATTAAATTTAATCAATTATCAATTAATAATTACCTTAATCAAAATGAGCAATTTGGCAGCATGAATCGAATAATTATATCAAATATCTTATTTTTTGTTGGAATAATTACTCTGCTTTGGTCCATAAAACGATTTATCGAGCGTAGGGAAAGATAATTTTGTCTTTGGAGAGTAAAGCCCTAAAGAAAAAACAGGACCGTAGAAATCCTGGGAGCGGGGGAACAACCAGTTTTCTTATATAACGGCCCTGTTAAAATCCACTAAAAGTTATTTACGCATTAAACTTAGGACAAGTATTTTTTATATTAATCAAAAACGTTAATTTTTAAAATGCTGCAATCATTAATTAATATCGATAAGAGTATTTTCAGTTTTTTTAACTCTACAATTTCTAATCCGATTTTTGATGTGTTTTTTCCTATAATTACAAACCAAGATATTTGGACTATTCCCATCTTGATTGGAGTAATCATTCTATCAATTAAAGGAGGCAAAAGAGGAAAGATTAGCTCAGCAATTTTGGTTATAGCAATTATTTTAGCGGACTATTCTTCAGCTCAAATCCTAAAACCATTTTTCCAGCGACTCAGGCCTAGTCATGAACTAATCGATGGCATAAGGCTTCTAGTGCCGAAAGGGGGTAAATACGGATTTGTCTCATCGCACGCTGCAAATATCTTTGCTGCGGCAACAGTGCTGAGTTACTTCTATATAAAATATAAAAAATTATTTTTTACAATTGCTGTACTGGTAGCATTTAGTAGGGTCTATGTAGGTGTACATTACCCGGCAGATATTTTCTTTGGTAGTTTGCTTGGTTATGGGCTGGCTTGGATCGTGCTTACTGCATGGGTTATGATAAAAATGCGAAATTTAAAGGCAGGTAAAAACTGGGTGGAATACTAATTTGGTAATTTATCTTCCGGTGGGTTCATAGGGTATTCTCCAAAACCATCCTGCTCCGGCGAAACTATCTTGCCGTGCTCATTTTCATATCTAATTATATTATCCTTAAGAGCAGATAAAAATGCTTTGGTGTGCTGAGGGGCCATAATAACCCTAGAGTGAACTTTCGCCTTGGTTACTCCAGGTAATATTTTTGTAAAATCCATTACAAACTCAGCTGGAGAATGCGTCACAACTACGAAATTGGAATATTCGCCTTCGCTGGTTTCTTGAGATAGTTCAATATTTATTTGTTGAATGTTTTTTTTATCTTCCATAATAATTTATCTCTGTTTTTTCTGTTTTTTGCTTTGATTAAAATCTTCCCATTCCTCTTCTATACCCTCAAAATCTTCATACCCTTTGATTTCTTCATCTTCTGCTTTTTGCTTATAAATCTCCATCTCAGTCTCATAAAGGCTAAAGATATCTTTCTTTTTTTCAAAGTCATTTGGATCAACATCCTCTTCATCATCTGGCTCAAGTCTTTCAACATCTTCGCTGTAAACTTTTTGATCAAAAAAATCAAGATCTTCAATCAGACCATTGGCCATTAAATACTCTAAGAAGTCGAGGTATTTTCGATCCTTTAAGTCGGTTTTACAATGTACGCAAGTAAGCGACTCTTTAATATCAACTTCTTCAAGAGTTGCTCCACAAGTTGGACAGATTATTCCTTCAAGCATTAATTTATTCCTATTAAATCGGAAAGGAATATAATCGGAGTGTCATAGCTGGTCAATCACTTTCATTCAAGAGTTTGCAATTTTTTTATATAACTCTTTTTCAATTTTGCTGAAGTTTTTATTTCTTCTATTTTTAACAATTTCTGCAGTCAGAATAAATTTATCAATATCTATTCGTTGATGTTTTTTATTTACGTACCATGAAAAAGAGGGAAGTGTTTTAGGAATAAAACCATATGAAGCGATCATTGAAGCAGCTCCAATTACAGATCCTGTATTAATAAGCGTTCCAATGGCAGTTTTAACATGGTCCCCTATAAAACATCCAACGTGCAGACTTTTTGAATCAACCAATTCATCGTTTATATGAACTTTTACAGGACTGTAATTATTTTTTAAATTACTGTTGGTCGTCCCAGCTCCCAGGTTTACCCATTCTCCTAAAAATGAATTTCCTAAATGTCCGTCATGTACTTTATTTGTATAGCCTTGAATAATTGAAGAATCTAATTCGCCACCTATTTTACATTTTTGACCGATAATAGTGTTTTTTATTTTTGTCAAAGGATTTATTATTGTGCTAGCGCCAATGAAAGCTGGTCCTTCAATATAAGTCTGAGCATAAATCGAAACGCCACTATCAATAATAACAGCACCATTTTCAGCATTAATTAATACACCCGGCATAATGCTGGCATTATCAATGTATATATTTTTAGAATTTAGCAAATCTATATATTCATAATCTTTTGGATTAATTGGGCTTAATCTAGCAGCATCATAATTGATCGTTTCAGGAATTTGATTAATTATATCCCACAAATATTCGCATGAAAGAATTTCAATTTCTTGTGATTCAGCCTCTTTAAAATCAGATTGAAGAGGACCTCCTTTTGCAATCCAGTTTTTTGCATGACTTGATGATAGATTAGCGGCTACTAATTTATTTTTTGATCGAAAAACTGTATCCTCTTGAAAAAGTGATTTAATGCTTTTTTCAGACCATATCACCGAACCTGACAACCATAGCCCATCTTCATAATTTTCAGGATTAACTTCATGATTTTCATGAACTTCAGAAGCTAAATCAGCCAATTCGTCTCTTACAATTAGCGATATGGATTCATTAGGGAATAAACTGCAAATACGATCCAAAAATGTTTCCGAACCTATCCTTATATCAAAAACTGCCCTGGTAGAGGAAATCGGGGCAAAATTAAGTGCTTGCTGATCTTCAAAAACGTAAATTTTCATTCTATTCCTAAAATTTGAAAAATTTCCTTAAAACCGCTCTCAGCTAATTCCTCACCTTTTCTGCGGACCATTATATTATAAAATTTTTCTCCTTCTTCGCTATAAAAACCTAATTTGAATGGTGAGCTTACAGCTCTTGTTAAAGTAGCAGAAGCCGAAGAAAATTCCTGATTAAGATCAAGGACTGCATCAACATTTATATCATTACAAGTTCTGATCAATTCTTTATTTGGCAGTCCCCATCTATTTAGATCTTCCTCTGAATAAAGAATATAATCATCAAATTCAGATATATCAATTAAACTACCTATTGTTGTTGGTCCAACAATTTTTAAATTTCTTTTCTTTCTTGGGCCAAGCGCATTTTTCATTGCAAAAATAAATCTTTTCGCAAGATCAGATTCTGTTGCATGCTCAGGAAGGATAATTAAATAGCTCAAAGGAATTTTGCCTCTTTTTTTTAAGGACAATGATCCGTTACTCTGTTTTTTCTTTGTTGTTATTCTATGCCACCAGAGCGCAGCTTTTGTTGTATCAAATTGATTCATATTTAATTAAATAATACTTCTTAGGCTTCTAAATCAAAGTCAAAATTGTATTAACTTCATTCACTGTTAAAAGGATAAAATGCATTGAATGTAAGAAAAAAGATGTTTTGGGGCGGTTTGGGCTGGGTACTTGGAGGCCCGATTGGTGCAATTATTGGCTATTCGCTCGCAGGGATGAATCCTCAATCTAGTGCTTCAAATAATTTTTTTGATTCTAGAGCTTATCCCAAAACACAACCAGGTGATTTCATGGTTTCATTATTGGTTCTTTTTGGAGCAGTTATGAAAGCAGACAATAGAATGCTTAAGTCTGAACTTGATTTTGTTAAACAATTTTTATCTAAACAGTTTAGCAATAAAGAGGTTCGTGATTTTATGACTCTTTTTAAAGATATCACGAAACAGAGCTATCCTTTGAAAGATGTATGTAGGCAAATAACCAGATCTATGGACCATCCTAGTAGATTAGAATTAATTCATATTTTATATGGCCTTTCACTTGCTGATGGAGATATACATCCGAATGAGGAAAAATTGATTCATACAATATCAAATTATCTAAATATTAATCAGAATGATTATTCTTCAATTAAAGCGATGTTTATTAAAGATTTTAAATCTGATTATAAAATTCTTGAAATTTCTTCAAATTCAAGCGATGAGGAAGTAAAAAAAGCATACAGAAAAATGGCTGTAAAATACCATCCGGATAAAGTAAGTCATCTTGGTGAAGAAGTAAAATCCTTAGCTGAAGAAAAATTCAAAATGGTAAACCAAGCGTATAATAATATTAAAAAATCTCGTAACGTAAACAGTTAGCATAAGGTTTTATAAAACAATGTCAAAAAAAGCTGGCAAATATCCCTTTACTCGTGGAGTATATGAAAAAATGTATAAGGATAGGCTATGGACAATGAGGCAATATGCTGGATTTACATCTGCAGTTGAGTCAAATAAAAGATATCAATATCTTATTAAGCAGGGAGTCTCAGGTCTTTCTGTTGCATTTGATTTACCAACACAAATTGGATACGATTCAGATCATAAAATGGCAGTTGGTGAAGTAGGAAAAGTGGGAGTTCCTATTTGCTCAAAGTATGATATGGAAAAACTATTTAAAAATATAGAGCTTGACAAAATTTCCACCTCGATGACGATTAATTCCACGGCAGCTATATTACTTTCCTTTTATATTGCTTTAGCAGAAAAAAATGGACTGTCTATCAATAAATTAAATGGAACTATTCAAAATGATATATTAAAAGAATATATAGTAAGGGGTACATATATATACCCCCCAGATCCATCAATGAGATTAATTACGGACATCTTTTCTTTTTGTGAAAATTATATGCCAAAATGGAATCCTATTTCTATATCGGGCTATCATATAAGAGAGGCTGGTTCAACAGCTGCGCAAGAGATTGGCTTTACCTTCGCAAATGGTATAGCATATGTCCAAGCCGCAATCGATCGTGGCTTAGACCCAAATAAATTTGCCCATCGACTATCGTTCTTTTTTAATTCTCACAATGGTTTTTTAGAAGAAATAGCAAAATTCCGGGCCGCTAGAGAAATATGGGCAAAGATAATGAAAGAAAGATTTAATGTCACAAACGAAAAAGCTTTGCTTTGTCGATTCCATGTTCAAACTGGAGGCTCAACGCTAACAGCTCAACAAACTCAAAATAATATTGTACGCACTACAATACAAGCCATGTCTGCTATTTTAGGCGGTGCCCAGTCATTACATACTAATGCACACGATGAAGCATTGGCTCTTCCAACAGACCATTCAGCTAAAATTGCATTAAGAACGCAACAAATAATTGCCTATGAAACAGGTATACCTGACTATGTTGATCCTTTAGGAAATAGTGAGCAGATTGAAATACTTACACAAAAAATAATTGAAGAAACTAGCTCAATAATTGATCAAGTAGATAATTTAGGTGGGGCTATTAAAGCTATTGAAAAGGGATGGATACAAAATGAAATAGCAAAAAGTGCTTATAGCTTTCAAAGAGAGATCGATAATAAAAAACAAATAATCATAGGTCTCAACAAATTTACAGAAGATGAAAATATTGACCCCAACTTGCAAAAAATTGATAGCTTAGCAGTGGAAAAACAAATTGATCAGGTTAAAAAACTAAAAAATAAAAGAGATAATCAGTCTGTAAAGAATAAAATTAAATCTATAGAGTCGTGCGCCTTAACGAATAATAAATTTATTCCTAAAATAATAGAAGCGGCTAAAGCTGATTGTACCCGTGGCGAGATCTCTGATGCATTAATAAAATATTTTGGGGAACATAATCAGGTTTAAATTGTTTGTAATTTTAAACAGAAATATTTAACATTTATTTATACAAATTGA
>JAYZHS010000011.1:0-2658 GCA_036166315.1 Fidelibacterota bacterium | reverse complement strand
AAAAAAAGTAGCGGAGGAGGGACTTGAACCCCCGACACTCGGATTATGATTCCGATGCTCTAACCAGCTGAGCTACTCCGCCATTAAATTCTTATATTATAAACTAAAATTAACCTATTTAATTCATTTCCTTCAAACATTATTATCTGAGATTTTTCAGAATATTCATTTAATTTCTGCCGAATTTTTTTAATTCTTTATTTTACCTTGGGAGAGACATATGTATAAAAGCGTTCAAGATTTCATGAGTTATGTTGAATCAAGAAGCTATGGTGAAAAAGAGTTTCATCAGGCCGTTGATGAAGTGGTTGTATCGTTATGGGATTTTTTACAGGACCATCCTGATTATCTACATGCAAAAGTATTAGAGAGAATGATTGAACCTGAAAGGGTGATCATGTTTCGCGTTCCTTGGAGAAATGACAGGGGAGATGTTGAAGTAAACAGAGGGTACCGTGTAGAATTCAATTCTGCTATTGGCCCCTACAAAGGTGGGCTTCGATTTCATCCTTCTGTCAATTTAGGAATATTAAAATTCTTAGGTTTTGAACAGGTTTTTAAAAACAGTTTAACTACACTTCCTATGGGCGGTGGAAAAGGTGGTTCAGATTTTGACCCTAAAGGAAAATCCGATAACGAAGTAATGAGTTTTTGCCAATCATTTATGACGGAGCTATATAGGCATATTGGTAACAATACAGATGTCCCAGCAGGCGATATTGGCGTTGGCGGAAGAGAGATTGGCTATATGTTTGGTCAATATAAACGCATCCGCAACGAATTTACGGGAGTCTTAACCGGCAAAGGTTTGAATTGGGGAGGAAGTCTTATTCGCCCTGAAGCGACCGGTTATGGCTGTGTTTATTTTGCTGAAGAAATGCTTAATACTAAAGACGAATCATTTAAAGGTAAAACAGTAGCGATTTCCGGCTCTGGAAATGTTGCTCAATATGCTGCCGAAAAAGTAAATGACCTTGGCGGCAAGGTTGTTACGTTATCTGATTCTAGCGGAACAGTATACGACAAGGATGGTATCAATGCTGAAAAACTAGCTTTCGTAATGGATTTAAAGAATGTTAAAAGAGGTAGGATTAAAGAGTATGCCGATAAATTCAATACAGAGTTTCATGAAGGTGAGCGCCCATGGAAGATATCCTGCGATGTTGCCTTGCCCTGCGCTACGCAAAATGAGTTAAATAAAAGCGAAGCGAAAGAGTTGGTCAAAAATGGCTGCCTAGCTGTAGCTGAAGGCGCCAATATGCCAACCGAGCCAGATGCGGTGAATTTATTTCTGAAGGAAAAAATACTTTTTGGTCCTGGAAAAGCTGCCAATGCAGGAGGCGTTGCGGTTTCAGGTCTAGAAATGAGTCAAAACTCTATGCGCCTCTCCTGGACTAGAGAAGAGGTGGATGGAAGACTACATGATATAATGAAAAATATTCACAACTCTTGCACTGCAAATGGTAAAGAAGGGAAGTTTGTCAATTATGTTAAAGGCGCTAATATAGCAGGGTTTATCAAAGTTGCAGACGCTATGATGGATCAGGGTATCGTATAAAAATTTTATATACCTGACGCTTGCTGTTCATCCATTTTTTCTTTTAATGACTTTCGGGGTTTGATAATTTCCCCTTTTCCATTTTGACCATCTATGGAAACTACCAAAGGATCATCTAGTTCAATCCAATTAATGAACTTTGTAGATTTCTTACTTTTTTGTTTTTTGATCCACTTGGTATCGAGCAAATCATCTTTATTTTTATGATCGATCGTAAAATATCCAATTCGCATCGATGTTACATTTTGAAAGAAATGACTCCCAAAGGATGGATCAACAGGGAAAGATTTCATTCCATACTCTATTATCACTTTTGCTTTTGAAATTTGATCCCAATCAACCGGGATTCCAAGCCAGGGATCAGATGAACCCCACCTGCCAGGGCCAATTAATATATACTTTTCATCTTTAGGAATTTGACGATTGATTTTTTCAATCTCTTTTGCAATAACTTTTGATTTTGCTGGATCAAACTTTTTTGGATCGATATAAATTATATTTTTGATATCCTTGATAAGGCCATTGCCAAGCGCAACAGAACTTGAGCTCAAAATATCTTGTTTATCGATTGGTTCATCGATTTGGATTCTGTCAATGCCGCCAACGACCATAGGTTTTATCTGAAGTAGGCAAAATTCATGCTTTTCATCATCGCTATTTTTTAAATTAATTGCGAACTCAATCTCAACTGGACAACCTAACGCATCTTCACCCATTTGAAGTATTTCTATTATAATATCTGTAACCGGTGCAGTTTTCCATTTTAATAGGGATGGAAAGGTGATTACTCGAACACCATCATCTTTTAGATTGTCACGAATCTTATTATCAGAATCTGAAATAACACTTCCGGCCCAAAATAGCTCCCCATCTTTTTCAGCTACATCTAGATCGTAGGATGATGTGTTCTCGATTAGATTATTTTTTAAAAGACTAACGCCTTTATCTAAGTTTAAAGCGTAAAAATGATTTTGAGAATTAGCAACAGTAGATTTGATTGAGAAATATTGAGGAATAATCCCAGGATATTTGGGTGCAAATCGCAATGATTTTTCACCCTCAGCTATTGTTCTTCCAAGACCAAGCGCTAGATAAGCTAC
>JAYZHS010000010.1:0-8257 GCA_036166315.1 Fidelibacterota bacterium | reverse complement strand
AAAAAGGTCCATCGCTATAATCCAAAGCAGTATAGAGCAAATGTCTAAGCTCGTTTCCATCTTTTGGAGCTGTTACAATCATACCTTGTATACATTTCAGATATGCAATATCCAATGCTCCATGATGAGTTGGCCCATCCTCACCTGCAATTCCAGATCGATCCATGCAAAACACGACTGGTAAGTGCTGTATCGCAGCATCATGGATGATATGATCATATGCTCTTTGAAGAAAAGTGGAATAAATAGCGACAATAGGACGAACATTTTGTGTAGCAAGGCCTGCAGCAAAAGTTACGCCATGGCCTTCCGCAATTCCTACGTCATAATATCTATCTTTAAATTCTTTAGCATAAGGTACTAAACCAGTTCCTTCTCGCATTGCTGCTGTAATGCAAACAGTATCTTTTCTATTTCGTGCAATCTCACAAACGATGGAACCAAACACATCTTGAAAAATAGGGGCTTTAATAGGGGCAGGGTTATTATTTTCTATATTGCTCTTTATCTTACCATTAGGTTTAACTGCATGAAACTTAACAGCATCTAAATAGTAATCATTATTTTCTGTATTAGTTGATACCATCCCTTTGCCTTTTTTTGTAAGGATATGGAGCAAAGCGGGTGTTTTTAAATCCTTTATTCGATCTAAGGTTGATATTAGCTCTGGTAGATTATGACCATCTATTGGGCCAAAATATCTAAACCCGAGTTCTTCAAAGAGCATTCCGGGTACTAAAAAGGATTTTAAACTTTCTTCGACTCTACGTAAAAAATTTTGAATGGATTTTTTACCAAAAGTAATTTTACCAGCGATGTCCCAAATTTCATTCCTTATTTGATTGTAAACTGGATTTGTTACTATTTTTGTTAGATAGGTATTTAATGCGCCAACATTTGGACTGATCGACATCTCATTATCATTCAGAATGATAAGCATAGGTGTTTTTAAATGCCCAGCATTGTTCATCGCTTCAAAAGCTAATCCTCCTGTCATTGAACCATCTCCAATTACAGAAACTACTCTAAAATCTTTATTATTGTGTTTTCGAGCTTCAGCGATTCCGGTTGCTGCAGAAATAGATGTTGAAGCATGACCTGCTCCAAAAGTATCGTACTCGCTTTCACTTATCTTTAAAAAACCACTGAGACCGCCCATTCTTCGAATTGTATTGAATTTATCTAATCTTCCGGTTAATATCTTGTGCGCATAGCCTTGATGGCCAACATCCCAAATGATTTTATCTTTAGGGGTGTTAAAAACTTTATGTAGCGCAATCGTTAATTCAATTACACCTAATGTAGGAGCTAGATGTCCTCCTATCTCTGTAACTGTTTCAATAGTAAAATGTCTTAACTCATCTGCTAATTTGAGTAGTTGCTCACTATCTAGCTTACGCAAATCATCAGGTGATTTCATTTTTGGTAAAATTTTAAGCTGCATTATTTTCTTTGTGGTATTTTGTTTTATTTGTAAAAATGTGATGATGTAAAAAAGTTACTTCATTTAATTCTGGATGAAAGGTAAATCCAAAGTGCATCCCTGATCTCACAGCTACGATTTCATTTTGGTATTTACTAATTATATTTACAGAATTACCAACTTTAGCTATTTTAGGAGCTCTAATAAATAATACTTCAGCTTGATGAATTTGATCTTCTATCTCAATATCGATAATATCCATAAAAGAGTTTAATTGACGACCATAAGCATTGCGATCTACCTCAATATCCAAAATACCTAAAGGTTTTATGTATTCATTATTTCGAATAGACTTGCTCATCATAATTAAACCTGCACAGGTACCCATAATTGGCTTATGTTGAGAAAACTTAATTAAATGCTTATGGAAATCAACCCTTAACATTAAATCGTTCATTGTTGTTGATTCGCCACCTGGGATAATTAATCCATCAATGCTGTTTAACTGATCCGGGTATCTGATTTCCATACATGAAATATTAATTTCTTTTAATATTCTTGTATGCTTTTCATAGTCGCCCTGTAATGCCAATACACCAATCATTGATATTTACCAACCTCTATCCTGCATTTTTTCTCCTTCAGGAATTTCAGACATATCTATACCTTTCATTGCGGACTTCAATCCTGTAGAAATATCAGCCAACTTATCAGCATCATTATAATATGTTACTGCATCCACGATTGCTTTTCCTCTTGGGACTGGGTCATCACTCATAAATATTCCTGATCCTACAAAAACAGTTTCAGCGCCAAGCTGCATCATTAAAGACGCATCAGCCGGTGTAGCAATGCCTCCAGCTGCAAAATTAGGAACAGGCAGCTTCCCAAGCTTAGCTACTTGTTGAACTAACGAAAATGGGGCTCCCAAATTTTTTGCCGCTGCCATTAGCTGATCCTGATCCATGATGGTTAATTTTTTGATGTCAGATTGAACTTGACGCATATGCCTAACTGCTTCAACAATATTTCCGCTACCAGGTTCGCCTTTGGTTCTTATCATCACTGCTCCTTCACCAATTCTCCTTAATGCTTCCCCTAAATCCTTACAGCCACAAACAAATGGTACTTTAAAATCATGTTTCCAAATATGATTATGTTCATCCGCTGGTGTTAAAACTTCACTTTCATCAACAAAATCAACTTCAAGAGCTTCAAGGATTTGGGCTTCTGCAAAATGCCCGATACGAACCTTAGCCATAACTGGGATTGTAACTGATTCTTGTATTTCTTTAATCATTTGAGGATCGCTTGCCCTTGCAATTCCACCTTCTTTTCTGATTAGAGCAGGTATCCTTTCAAGAGCCATCACTGCAACAGCTCCGGCTTGCTCTGCTTGCTTCGCTTGTTTAGCATTCATCACATCCATAATTACTCCACCTTTTAACATCTCAGCAAGGCCAACTTTTACTTCAAAAGATCCCTTCTTAGGCATAAATCTCCTCCTCTTGGACATTTCCAATTTCTTTAATTCTCTCAAGAACTTCTTCAATTATATTATCTGGGGTACTTGCTCCAGCAGATATTCCAACTACATTACAATCCTCAAGCCATTTTTCATTAATATCCAAAGCGCATGTAACTTGATATGATCTCTTATTTCTTTCTTTTGACAGATCTGTCAATCGTTTTGAATTAGCGCTCGTAAAAGAACCAATAACAAACATTACATCACACTTCTCAGATAGCTCTTTTATTTGCTCTTGGTTTCTTTTGGTTGGAAAGCAAATTGTATTTATAAATCGTAGATCAACAACCTTATTCATAAGAATATTAACTATTTCTTGTACATTTTCAATTGTTTGTGTTGACTGACTAACAACGCCAGCACGTTTAGTTTTCCTTAATTTAATTGCTTCTTCAGGAGTAGCCACAATCATAGGGTTTTTAACTTGGCTTGCAATTCCTACTACTTCATCATGCCCATGGTCACCTATAATAATTATTTTTCTTCCATCTGCCTCTAGCTGTTTAATTTCATCATGAATATCTCTTACCAGAGGACATGTAGCATCCACAATATTCATATTTTTTTGCTTAGCTTCTTTCCATATATCAACATGTGTTCCATGTGCACGAAGCAATACTGGCCTACCATCGGGTACTTTATCTAGCGAATCAACTACTTTTGCACCTGCTTTATCGAGATCATTTACAACATTTTCATTATGAACAATATGGCCTAGCATATACACATCGCCATGCTCTTTTGCTGTATCATAAGCCATGTCAACAGCATCACGCACACCAAAGCAGTAGCCAGCATTCTTTGCTAATAATATTTTCATTAGTTTTTCACTTCAGATTGTTTAACTAATTCGTTGAATGTTAGGTTTAATACTTTTTGCAACACTATATCAGGGGAGCCATCTGTCATTGCTCCAGCTGCAAATTTATGACCACCTCCGCCTAGTGACTTAGCAATATTATTTATAATATAATTTCCTTTTGACCGAAAATTAACCCTGCAATGATTTAATTCATTTTCATATATCATAATCGCAATCTCCACTCCTTCAATTGTCCTAACAAAATCAGTAAAGCCATCTACGTCTCGATGATTAGCGCCACAATTTTTTAACATTTCATTTGAAATTATAAATGAAGCAATTTGACCCTCTTTGTGATATTTTAAATTATCAATTACCTTGGCTAATAAAGCAACTTGCTCTTTTGATCTATTCTCATAGATTGATTGGTATATTTTTGAATTATTTACTCCATATTCAATGCAATCCATAGCAATTTTATGACTTTTTTGATTCGTATTATTATGCCTAAAGGATCCCGTATCGGTCATTACAGCAGTATAAATACCTTGCGCAATAGGCTGATTTAAATCAATATTATTTTCAATTAAAAAATCATAAACCAACTCACCCGTAGCAGCGGCATCAATATTGATATAATTATCATTAAAGCGCTTATCGTTCAAATTGGGGTGATGGTCGATATTTATTGTGTAAACATTATTTTTATTTAATTTTTCCCCTAAAACCCCAAGTCGATTATAGTCTCCAACATCAAATATTAATGCTAAATCAACACTTGAGAGCCAATCAGAATGATCTTTATTATTATATGTTTCTATAATATTACTTTGATTTAAAAAATCTAACTGATTTGGAAGATCAGAAATATGAATAATTTTGCATTCTTTACCCAAATTATTAATATAATAATACATTGCAGATGCGCTACCTAATCCATCGCCATCAGGGTTTTGGTGAGTAGAAAGCACAATTTGATTTGCGCTAAGAATTTTTTTATTTAATTTTTTCCAGTCTAACATAATTTTTTCAGACCTAGAATTTATGAAATTTTTATTAATTAATACTATGGAATGAGAGAATTATAGTTCCCTATCCCACAATATTTCTTCAGAGCCCCGCTCAGTGGAAATATAACGCGCAAGAACAAACAAATAGTCACTTAGTCGATTTAAATAAGGAAGCCAAATATTTTTTTCTTTTATTTTATCAATAATTTCAACACAAGATCTTTCTGCTCGACGACACACTGACCTTGCAATATGAATACGTGAACAAAATTCATCGCCGCCAGGTAAGATAAATTCTTTTAAAGGTTTAAGGCTTTGATTGAATTCATCAATTTTATCTTCAAGAAAAACAATTCTACTTTCATTGACTAATTGTGTTCCTGAATTAGGCATAGATACTTCTCCGCCTAAATTAAATAGGTCCTGTTGAATTGACTGCAAGTCACTAGTGATAGTATCTGATCTACAAGTAGATACAGCACTGCCAAGGTGGGAATTTAGCTCATCAATATCACCCAATAGGTTTATAAATGCATTTGATTTAGATACCCTTTCCCCATTGCCTAAGCTAGTCTTGCCTTTATCTCCAGATTTAGTGGTTACTTTAGATATTCTCATTTTAAAAAAACAGTAAACTGATCACACCAAATAAAGGAAATAGTATAATCAAGGAATATAGAAAATATCCAAAAAAGGATGGCATTTCAATTCCAGAAGATTCGGCAATTGATTTTACCATAAAATTAGGTGCATTCCCTATATAGGTATTTGCACCCATGAATACGGCGCCAGCTGATATTGCTAACAAAGTTTGTGATAATTCACCCATCAAAACCTGAGGATCTCCGCCAGCGGTATTAAAAAATACTAGATAAGTGGGTGCGTTATCAAGAAAGCTTGATAGAATACCTGTTAGCCAAAAATACATATGATTTACTGGTCCAGAATCACTTGAGACCGAATTAATAATTCCTGCTAATGCGCCAGAGGTGCCTGCTTTAAGAATTGCAATCGCAGGTATTATTGTAATAAATATTCCAGCGAAAAGCTTTGCAACTTCTTGAATAGGAAACCAGGTGTATTCATTTGCTTCTCTAATTTCTTTTATAGTGAACTTCCAACTTCCGTAAGCTAGAAGTAGTAATAAAATATCTCTAATGATATTTTGAAGCTTTACCTCTACATCATATATTGTAAGCGGCGCAATATTTGGCTTCCAAAAACCGCTCAATAGAACAGAAAAAACAACACCTAAAATTAATAATAAATTAAATGACCCTTTGATTCCAATCTTCTCTTTGCTAGATACTTGCGGCAAGGGTTCTTCTTTATTGAATTGAATAGTATCATAGATATAAAAAATTATTAGAAGCGATATAACCATAAACAGCATGGGTAAAAACATCGCTTTAGTAGTCCAAAAGAAATCGACGCCTTTCAGGAAGCCTAAGAATAAGGGTGGGTCTCCTAATGGTGTTAGCGATCCCCCTATATTTGCTACTAAAAAGATGAAAAATACTACAATATGAACTTTGTATTTTCTTTCCTTATTTGCTCGTAATAGAGGTCTGATAAGCAACATAGCTGCCCCTGTAGTTCCCATCCAACTCGCAAGAAGAGTACCAACTAGTATAATTGCAGTATTGATAATTGGGGTTCCTACCAAAGATCCGGTTAATTGAACCCCTCCGGAAATAGTAAATAATGCTAACAATAAAATGATGAAGGGGATATACTCAAGCAATCCTACATGTAGAACCTCGTATAAAGTAATTTGCCAACCCTGTGAGAGCATAAAAGGTAAAATAAATAAAGTAGCCCAAAATGCTGATATTTTACCAAAATTATGGTGCCAGAAATCAGAAGCAACTAAAGGAAATATAGCAATTGATAGAAGGATACCGGCAAAAGGAACCACCCAAAGAATTGAAAGATCTCCCCCTTCTAAATGAGGTGCGCCAGCTGAACCCGCGGTAAGGGTACTTATAAGTAAAATTATTGTAGTTATTAATTTCATAATTATTATTTGATTTTTTTGGTTAATAAATAAAACAAACTTAATTACTATACTGCTATTCTTCCTAATTATTGATATAAAATTATATCAAATTATTGAGCTAAATTTGATTATGGAATTTATACTAACAATTATTGTAATAGGCCTAGCAATTGCCGGTATGTCGATTGGTATTGTTTTCAACAATAAATCTTTGCAGGGTTCTTGCGGTGGTGTAGTAGAAAATTGTGTATGCCTCGATGGCGGAAACTGTGATGACCCTTCCCAAAAACCAAAATCAATTTAATTAAAAAATGCTTCAATCACTTTCAATTATTGTATATTAACTTTCATTCCTGAAGATTGAAATGATTGAAATTTTCCACCCTCATTAATAATCCAGAAGGCCTCCGCCTCATCGACTGATTCAACCAGTTTCATTCCAAGTTCTAAAGACATCACATTTAAAGCTGTAGCTAAGGCATCTGCATCAATACATTTTTCGGAAATAACAGTTACGGATGAAATATTTGAATCAATCGCGTAGCCAGATCTTGGATCTATTATGTGAGAATATTTTGATGAATTGAATTCATAAAAATTTCTATAATTTCCCGAGGTTGCCATAGCTTTATTTGTGACAGGAACAATTGCAAAAATTTTTTCGCCTGGCTTAAAATTTGGCTCAGGTATATCAATACCAATGTTCCAAGCTTGCCCTCTATTATTTTTTCCTGATACTCTGATTTCACCGCCAATTTCAACCATAAAATTTTGATATCCGAAAGATTTGATTAAATTGAATAACATATCTACACCCCAGCCTTTAGCAATAGCATTCACATCAAGTTGCTGTCCCTTGTATGGTTTTATAAGAGAGTTTTGGACCAGTTTTATATTCTTATAACCAACATTTTCCTTAGTAAGTGTAATTTGCAAATCTGTTGGAGGCTCCCATATCTTTTCATATTCGCGATCAACTTTACCTTTTCTCCAAAGCAATGTTAAAGGATGCGAAGAAATATCAAATGCTCCATTTGAAAGTTCAGACCAATATATCGAGCGATTAATTACATGCTTAAATTGAGATGAAATAATAATTGCAGAATTAGTAGATGCTTTATTGAAAAGGGTAATTTCACTATTATTAAGATAGGTTGACATTTGATTGTTTATTTGCTCTAAGACTGAGTCTATTTGAGTTTTGGCTCGACTTGGTTCAATTGTAACACCTCTTTGAGGAACTAGCCTGACAGTATATGACGTTCCCATTGCGGGGCCAGTAATATCTATATAATTTTTTGGACCACTACACCCAAAAAATACAAGGAAAAAAATTAAGCTATAGCGCTTCTTAGCCTGAATAAATAAGAACCGTGAGTATTTTTTAACCAAAGCTATCATATGCTATCATATCCCGCTCAACTCCTAAATCATAAAGCATTTTATCGCAAGCATCAATCATCATTGGAGGTCCACACATGTAGTATTCAATTTC
>JAYZHS010000009.1:0-6656 GCA_036166315.1 Fidelibacterota bacterium | reverse complement strand
TGAGAAATTTGAAGATAAATTGGAAAAACCAATTGTCCTTTAATCACAAAACTTCCATTTTGATCAGTGGTAGCTCCAATCTGCTGATCAGGTATAAAGATATTTACATCAGAAATTGGTTTATTGTTTTGGGCATCTAATACAATACCTGTGAGCTCATCATCATAGCTCTGCCCAGCTATTAAAAAAACATTGATAATATTAGAAAAAATTATTTTTTTCATTTTGGATATTTTCCCCCGCTCCAATTTTAATTTTATGATGTCGCGTAATTACCTATAAAAGTTGTAATGAATTCCTCCATAGTTTCTCGGGACATTGATTTTTTTTCATTTCCTAAAAAGAATAATCCATGAAAAAGACCGCCAATAGCTCTCATTAGTAAATCAGGGCGCATTTTTGGAAATTCATTCTTTGCAATACCTTCTTCAAGGAGGCTTTGTAAAACACTATACATTTTTGTTTGGTATTTTTTCCATTCTATATTTTTTTCATCCAAATTAGCAGGAAGAGCCTTTGGAGCGGTAAATAAAAATTCAAAGAGGACAGGGTCGTTTCTGACTAATCCTCCAATGATATTTAATGTATTTATAAATGTATCTTTGGGGTGGTTGCGATCATGAATAACCGGCTCAATTGATTCCCAAATCATTTTCCATCCGCGATCTAAAAGCTCAATAAAAATCTCTTCCTTTGAGCTAAAGTAGTAATATAGAGATGCTTTGCCAAAATCAGATTGCTTAGCAATCTCATCCATGGTTGATTTTTCAATACCTTGTTGTTTAAACACTTTAAGAGCACCCTTAAGAATTTGCTCTTTGCGAACTTCGCGCTCTTTAGCTTGTCTGTTTGAGATCATAAAATTATTATAGTTTTCGAACCGTGGGTCGAATTTTAAAATAATAAGTTTATATGAACCAAATATTTTTTAATTATTTTTGAATTTATTTATAGCACTATGAGCAATTTTAAATAGATGGTGCGTATGGAGGTATTTAAACTGTGCATTTCTTCCTATAAATTTTAAATTATTAAATGTATCAAAATACGCATTAATCTTTTCAAGTTTTTTTTGAGAGCTAGTAGTTAAAACGGGATACGCATTAGGCATAATTAGCGAAGTTGAATTAATAAAATAAGACTTATTAACTATATTATGCTTGATCAAAAGCGATTTGATTTGATCGAGAAAATTATCTTCCCTAGCTGTGTGGTATATATCATCTTTATCATAGGGAACCTCAACAACAATACATGTTTTATTTTTTGGAGCCATGAGACTGCTTCTGTTTTTTGGTTCATAAATTCTAGTAAATGGTAAGTTTTTTTCTGGAAAATAAATTGAAGCATTTTTACTAAACCTATTAATACCTAAAGTAAAAATTGCTAGTCTTAGATTTCTAAATGAAAGAGATTTCGCATAATCGATTATTTCATTGGGTGGTAGAGGGTCTAGGCATTTACAAAAATAATCTATCGGTAATGTGCTAAGTATATTATCAGTTTTAATTTTTTTGTTTCCAGATAAAACCAGCTCCTTAATTAAGCCATTTTTATGATAAATTTTTTCTATTGCTGAATCACAAAAAATATGATCCTTGATTTTATTTCCAATCACTTCAAAAATCCGTCCATATCCATACTTTGGGTATAAAAATTCACCTTCATAATGTTTGGTATTTTGCTTAGAAGGATTAATCAAGCTTTTGAATACAGATAATAGATTTAAGTTTTTTAGTCTATCTCCAGATACTTTATGATCAAGCAAGTCTGAGGATGTGCCCCATAGTTTTTCTGTATAGCTAATAAGAAAAATTTCTGAAATTGTTTTGCCATATTTTCTGTATGCCGAATCCCTAAAACTGTTTATACTTAAAGATCTTTTAAAAATATTTAATAGATTTTCTGCGATGATTTTAAAAATAGTAGAGGTTTTAAAATTCTTAATAACACTAACAGGATCCAGAGGAAAATTAATCATTTTTTCCTGCCAATATATCTTACTTGGAGCCACTACCGAAATCAAATCATCCCCAATTAAATCTTTAACTGCTTGAGTGGCAATATTATTTTTATTGTGGAATCGATGCGCACCGGTGTCATATTTACATCCATCAAATTCAAATGTTTTGCAATTGCCTCCAATTTTTGATTCAGACTCATACAATTGAAATGGAATATTATTTTTTTTTGCAAAATGAGCTGCAGCTAGGCCTGCTGGTCCAGCGCCTAAAATATCTATCCTTTTCATGTTTAGTTTAGCTGCAGTGAAAAGGTTTCTATTTTAGCCCACATCCTGTTTATATAAGGATTGTGATAAAATGTTTTTTCTCTTTTTACTGAATATTTTTCTTTAAATAACGCAGTATAATTTCCAATAATAAGTACATTTTCATCAAAACTATTCTCAAGAAAATTATCTACTTGTTGCTGACTAGTTGCATTAATAAATCTTGATTTTACTTGATGGGATTCCAGATAATAATTAATTAAAGGGGTGCTGATAACAGTTGAATAATTATTGTTTAATAAAATATTATCTTTTAGCTGAGATACAGCAGTGGGCTTTTTATGATCCAATACAAGATTGCCTGTAATCTGAACCAATGAAATACAAAAAATAAAAGCTATCACATTTAATGTTTTAGATTTTTTATTGATGATGAATTCAAGACCAATACTTAGAATAATAAAAAATATTAATAATATTGGCAGCACATGCCTGCTTTTATAAATAACATTTTGAAAAACAAGAATCCATACGAAATAAAGTGCGACAGAGCGTACTATTCTTCTCAAATATTTTTCATGTTTCCAGTTTTTGATTATTGTGTAAATACCAATCGCAAAAAGAGATAAAAGAAATATTGAAAAAAAAGCGGTTTGCCATGATCTTCCTAGCCAGAATCCTCCTAAACCATCAGCCCATATAGATTCAGTAAAATAAAAAAAGCGATTTGTCCAATTGCTATCTGTTAATGCTGTTCCACCAAAATCTGTAAAATGTCCTATAGTTTGTTTTTTTGCGGATGTAATCAGATTGTTAAAACCTTCAACAAAGATTAAAGGCAATAACCATATCGATAGACCTAGGATGAAGAAAGATATTTTTTTTATACCATTACCTTCTTGCAAATTTTTTATAAATGGTATGGTAATTAAAGGCATGTAAGAAAGCCGTGTGCCGCATAGAAGGCCTGATAGAAAATATCCAAATAGTAATCTATTTTTATCGCTGTATGGTAAAATAAAAATATATAGTACAGATAATGCAATTGCGAAGCCCATTAAGTCTGGCATATAGCGATTTCCCATGATCCACAGCATAGGATTAAAAAAGATAATGAATGCCAAAAACGCGCCTTCGGTGCTCTTAATATCTGTATTAGCAAGCAAAAGGCAAAAATAAACAATGACAAAAGTGGAAATCCCGCCAACCAATGAAAACGCTACTCCCATATTTGCTGTGAAAAAATAAATCGACTTAACTATAAAACAGAAAACAGGATAACCTGGAAAATGAGGTTGGAGATTTAATATGCTATATTCATACAAACTAAGCGCAAAGCGTAAGCTATCAATATCTTCTATATAATAGATACTGGATAAAAGTCGCGATAGGATACAGACAAAAAATATAACTAATAAGGTAAGTTGATTTCTATTTAATAAGACTGAAATCATTTAAGGCGAGAGCTATATTTTAGTTTTGCCATTCAGCAATGAAAATATTGGTATCTCCCCTTTTTGCTTGATTGCGATTCGATGCAAAAACAAAATATTTTCCATTAGGGCTAAATACAGGAAAGCCATCAAACCCTTTAAAATAAGTTATCCTTTCTAAATTGGTACCATCGGTATTTACTGCCCACAGATCAAAGTCCCTACCCTTTGGGTCTGCCATATTAGAGCAAAAAATAACCCGCTTGTCATTAGGAAAAAAATAGGGAGCAAAATTTGCACCTTCATTAAAGGTAATTTGTCTTTTGTTTGTTCCATCAGCATTCATGATTCTTAGCTGAAGGTTCATGGGCCTGATCAAGCTTTCATCGATTAAATTCTTATAATCTCTAATTTCTTTATCCGTTTCAGGATAAAAGGCTCTCCAGATAATCTGCTTTGCATCATGACTAAAGAAAGCCCCACCATCATAACCCAGTTGATTTGTCAACATGCGCTTATCGGTCCCATCTAGGTTCATTGTCCATAACTCTAAATCACCAGAAGAAATTGACGTATATACAATTTTACTTCCATTAAGAGCAACAGTTGCTTCAGCATCGTAACCATTTTCATCGGTAATCTGTTCAAGCTCAGTGCCGTCCAGATTGGAGCGAAAAATGTCATACGATTCGTAAAGTTTCCATACATAACCCCTGCTAAAATCTGGTTTTGGAGGGCAAGGTTTTGCGTAATGATGTGTGCTTGCATAAATAATCTTATCATTTTTTGGGTATTCAAAAAATGAACATGTTGTAACCCCATCACCTGTTGATACCATTTCAATCGTACCCGTTTTAAGATCCATGGTATAAATCTGGTCACATTTTCCATCACCATCATGCGATTGAAAAATTAATTTTTTACTATCAGAACTAAAATATGCTTCGGCATTCTCTCCGCTAAAAGTTAGCTGGCGCAAATTCTTAAAATGTTTTTCCTCGGGCTCAATAAATTCATTTGAACTGTCATCGACAAAAGAGCTATAGCGATTGACCGCATTCCATCGCATGAGGGCTAATATTCCAAGAGCAAAAATGATAACGATAAAATAATGATAAAATTTTGTCATTCGATTTATACCTTAATGATTAACAGTAAATGTAATTTCGTTGTTGTCTCGCAACACTTTCACCACTGATGATTTACCGGGCTGTAATGTCTCAAGTATTCCCATATACCCATATATATCTTCTACGGTCTTTCCGTTTATTTCCAATACAATATCCCCTTTTTTGATGCCAGCCTTCCCCGCTGGCCCTTCAGAGCGAACACCATCAACGCCTAACCCTTTCCCCGAGCTAGTATAGGAAGGCATAAAACCAAATGTTACTTTTAATTTGACCCTTCCGGGTGAAGCCATCGTTTTTGGGCCAGCCTCTACAAACTGTGGCCGTTCGTTATTTTTATCAATCTCTAAAATGATATCATAGATCATGTTAATGATTTTCATTTGGCCTTTAGAATTGATTTTTTCCCAATCATCACTAGGCTTATGGTAATCTGGGTGTCCGCCAGTAAAGAAAAATAGGACAGGTATATCGTTAGAATAAAAACTAGAATGATCGCTAGGACCAAATCCTTCAGGGTTTTTACTTATATTTAGATAATGCTTCGCTGAGGCCTTATCTAATATCTTATTGAATACTGTCGAAGTTCCAGTACCAGAAATATTCAAGCTAAGATTTTTAAGCCTACCAATCATATCTAGGTTGATCATTGTAATAATATTGCTAGGGTTAACTGGTGAATTTTGCACAAAATACTTTGAGCCAAATATTCCCTGCTCTTCGGCATTGAACGCAACGAAAATTATAGATCGTTGAAGGCTTTTTCTTTCTACCGAAAGTTTACTCGCAAGTTCAAGCATACCAGCTACGCCCGAGGCATTATCATCTGCGCCATTATGTATCGCCCTTGAGCTCATCTCAAGAGATCCTGAATGCGCACCTCCGTATCCTAAATGATCGAAATGTGCACCAATAACGATATATTCTTTTTTAAGATTTGTACCGGGAATCATTCCGACAACATTGGGAACTCTAATTTTTTCACCTTTTTGATTTGTAAAGTCAAAAAACTGAAGGTAGTTATCGCTTCCCAGCGGCGATAATCGGCTTCTTTTGTAATCTGTAGCAATGTAATCAATTGCAAGGTCAGAACCTTTTGATCCAGGGTATCTACCTTCCAATTCATCGCTTGACAAATATTTAATATGCTCAAGAATATCGCGATCAGAAATTTCTACATTTAATTCTGATCGTGAATTGATTGCTAAATTTTGCGAACAGCTAAAAAATAAAATAGATAGAAAAGATATGTGAAGACTGCGTTTCATTGTTAAATAATTTATTTTATAAATTTTTTAAAGCTAAGATAATTATTTTATGATGTCATAGAATAAAAATGGCGCATATGACAAATATGCGCCATTTTTATTTTTTTCTTTAAGCAGTTACTTTTAGAAACTGGTTACGTCAGCATCAGAAAACCCATAAGACGCTTTGAAAATTGCTCTTACCTCTGTTGTAAGAAGCGTATGATATTGCTGCATATCATCAAAGTCAGTTCCGTTTGGATATACTGGTGCAGTACCCATGACTTGAAGAATACGGTTCAAATTAGCATCCGCAATCTTTTTAAAATCATTATACATTAAACCATTTGCATATCCACGCATTTCACCCCAATGATTTTCATAATCTGCAGCTGCATCAGAGCCAGGTTTTACTGTAGCATCGCCTGCATCAATGATTGCTTTGATATCATCAGCTACATCATTGACGTAATGAATTGAAACTGCAGCGACCACCTTTTCCCATGTTTCCATAATAAGGTCTCTCTGGGTTAGAATGTCAGCTAGAGGAGCTTGGTTAACTATTAACGTTCTTCCTTTTAAGTAGGCATCGAAAATTGTTTTTGTAAAATCAATACCA
>JAYZHS010000008.1:0-2981 GCA_036166315.1 Fidelibacterota bacterium | reverse complement strand
GAAGCTTAACTGGGTCTATTGTTGAAATTGCAGCAAGCAGAACAAAGAATGCAAAAAGAAGTGTCATCATATCAGCAAACGTACCAAACCATCCGGGTAGACCTTCATCAACTTGTTCTCTACCTTTGGCCATAAATTTTTTCTTTTCTTGGGGTGTCGCGGCCACTAATTAATCTCCACCTTCTTGTTTCCATTCCTTTGGAGGAATAAATGAATTCAATTTTTCACGCACAATAATTGGATGCTTTTTTTGATGAATTAACCTTGCCGCTTCCATTTGCAAGTTTTGTTCGGTGCTTGAAGAGGTTATTCGCGTTTTAATTTTATCTGCCATGGGTAGAAAAAACAAATTAGCAAAAATTGCGCCATACATAGTGGTAATCAATGCAGCTGACATACCGGAACCAAGAGTATCTGTTCCTCCACCTTCACCACCAAAACCAGACAACATAACGACTAGACCAATCAGTGTTCCAACCATTCCCCATGCAGGAGCCATGACCCCCATGGATTTAAATAGACCTGCTTGAGTATTTTCTCGAAGTTCTCTATAATCAATCCTAGTGTTTAGAATTTCTGTGATCTCTTCCAGAGAATAGCCATCAATGACCATTTGAACTCCATCCTTAAAGAAAAAGCTTCCAATGCTATCAATGTGTTTTTCAAGGTCAGCCGTTCCTTTTCTACCAGCTTCAGCAGCTTCAACAGCCTCATCTACTAGACCGCCTAGAGTGTCTCTACCGCCTTTGAAAACAGCTCCCATAGCTGCCCCAAGCTGCAATACATCTTTCATTGGAAAGGCAACCGCAACAGATGCTAACATTCCACCAAACACAATTCCAAAACTAGATCCAGAAACAAACATTCCCATATCAGGTGTCATAAGAAGAATACTTCCTATAATAGCACCGAGACCAAATATTATTCCTATTAAAGTTGCAAT
The DNA here is from genome assembly GCA_036166315.1 of Fidelibacterota bacterium. Lineage (GTDB taxonomy): Bacteria > Fidelibacterota > Marinisomatia > Marinisomatales > TCS55 > TMED108. Next base: position 2,038 of record JAYZHS010000008.1, on the reverse strand, counting down.
ATCCATGATTAATCCTCTATCAAGGTTGTTGATTTAAGTCGGTTTTCATGTAATGCTTTGAGGACGTTTCTCACGTCATCGTATTCAGGGTCCATCCGCAGAGCCATATTCCAATTAATTGTAGCGCGCTGGATATCACCCAATTTGTAATAAATAGATCCTCTTCTTGCATATGCCAATGCCAAATTAGGGTTTAATTCTAGCGCAGCTTCAACTTCTTGAAGCGATACTCTATAATTTCCTGAATAAAAATATCTTAACGAACGCGAAAGATGTCGCATTGCATCATTCATTTTTTGTTCGCTCACATTACTATTTAATCGTACTGCCTTAAGTGAATCTTCTAGGAATTTTGAATGCTGCTCCATTGCAGATAATCTGGTCATCAGATTGCGCATTTCATTTGTCATTAATCCCATTGAATCACGAAGTGTATGAACAGTATAGTCGGCCATCTTTAGGGTTGTATCAATTTCTGCCATATCAATGTTGCCCGGTTGTAACCTTAGTGGAGGGGTTGGTCCTCCGCCTGGTATTTTAGAAGAAGATTTTCTAGGGGCAGTAATCTCAAAACCCAAGGTGATCGCAGAATGACCTTTCCAATAGCGCTCTTTCCATTTAGGCAGTTTTTCTATGTGGGTGAATCCTAGGTTCAGGCGATAATCCGAGGTAAGGGGGATGCGGAGTCCCACATTGATGCCATTCCCGTCGAATTCACCCACAATATCTATACCTCCCCATTTATCCAGAAAGGGAGTATTAAATATAGCTCCAAAAAATACACCTGCATTTGTACTTGCAGGCTCTGATGTTGTTGCTAGCGTATCTGGAACCTCAACAGTATCAATTGCACCAAAACCACCAGTTCCAAAACCAATAAAAGTATTAATATTATAATCACTCATTTGAGATTCGCTGCTAACTATGCCAAAAAATGATAGTTGCGCTGGGTCAAGATTTAGACCCGCATTTTTGTTTTCAAAGACTATATCCTGCAAACCCAATGAGAATGATATATTATCTCTAACAAGGACACGTTTTTGAAAGTGAAAACCAAATTCTACCGGAGCTTTATAGGTAGATACTTCTAAGTTAGCTAATCGTGTGGTGTCTCCACCCGTAGCGGTTGAAACACCCCAGCTCCAACCATTTGCAAAATCCATGCTGTAATATGCGCCACTTGCAGTATTAAACGGGGCAAGGTTGTGAATTTCAGTACCGGTACCCGCTGTAAAGAAATAAGGGGAGGGAGCAATTGAGGTATAAGGAATTTTCATCATTGGACCAGGTCTGAGGTATACAACCCTAGTATTCGCCAATGAGAGGGTTTGTAAGAATAAAAAAGATAATACTATAAAGATTTTTTTCATTATTTCATTACAGTTTTATTTAGTTCCATTTGTGCAAGTCTGATGTATTCGCTATCTGGATGATGTGCTATTACATCTTCAAATGCAGCTACAGCAAGGTCTTGTTGACCCATTTTTTTATGTAATAAACCCATACGAACTAGCGCATCATCAATCCTGGTATTGCCAATAACAGTAATTTTATTTAATAAAACGAAAGCTTGATTAAGCTCGCCGGTATGCTGATATGCATCAGCCATCCAATACAGAATATTTTCAAATGTCTCAGTTGGCGCATCATCAAAATCTAGCTTGCTAAATTTATCAATGGCAGATTGATAATCTTCTCTTTGGTATGCAAACACACCTGACATATATAATGATTGATCAAAAGCTGGTTGATTATTTGATGTAATATTTAATACGGAAATATTGATTTGATTATTTTCTTTTTCATTTGAATCATCAATTATATCTATTTCCTTTTTTGAGGTGGTTGCTATAAAATCCTGATTAGAAAATTTATTAGATACATCAGCAAGCATTTCTTCTAAATTTTCATTCTTTTCTCTAATCGAGGCTATTTCATCCTTAAAGGAATTTTCTAATTGTTCAATTCTATTATTTAAGCGATTGAGTGTGGATAATAGCTCTTCACTAGAAGCCATATAAACGGAACCGCTTTCAAC
>JAYZHS010000007.1:0-2595 GCA_036166315.1 Fidelibacterota bacterium | reverse complement strand
TCACCCCTGCTATGAACATAAAAATAATGATAATATATTGAATTAATGGACTTGAATATGAGGTAATACTAGCGTTTTGCGTGCTAAAACCACCGGTGGGCATTGTGGTAAACGCATGACAAACCGAATCAAACCATGGCATACCGGCAAAACCCAAAAGCATTGTTTGAAGGATGGTAAAACCAACATACACCATCCAAAGAATTTTTGCAGTTTCCTTAACCCTTGGTTTAATTTTATCCGCTACGGGCCCAGGAACTTCTGCCTTAAATAACTGAACACCTCCCACGCCTAAAAGTGGCAAAATAGCAATGGTAAATACAATAATTCCCATTCCTCCGATCCACTGTAAAAAGGATCTCCAAAATAAAATTCCTTTGGGCAGGCTTTCAATTCCATTTAGTAAGTTTGGAAGAGTGTTTACATTGCCAATTATTGTAGCACCAGTTGTGGTAACTCCAGACATTGATTCAAACCATGCATCTGTATAATTAGGTATGGATCCAGTAAGATAAAAAGGCAATGATCCAGCGATCGCTATTATAATCCACGCAAAGGTTACTAATGCAAATCCATCTCTACTGGATAGTTTTCTATTTTTTCTGGTAAAAAACCATACCGGAATAGAAATCGATAAACATAAAGCCATCGAATAGAAATATCCAGACAGATCAGGTTCATTATAAAGATAGGCAATTAAAACCGGGAACAGCATCGATAGTCCAATAATCCCTAACATCGCAGCTAGAATATTCAGGATAGTCTTAATATTCAATCAAGACTCGAATAATGATTTTAATTTTGATACGGCATTTGATTTAGCAAAAACCAAAACCTTATCCTCTACTGTAAGCTGGGATGCGCCCCGCGCAATGGAAAGCTTATCATGGCTATTAATTACACCAACTATGCTGTCTTCCGGAAATTTTATGTCTTTCAAAGGGGCGGTTGTTACTTTACTTCCCGGCTCAGGGGAGAGCTCAATTACATCAACATCTATCTCATCAAACGTGGTTACTGGTGATTCGACTTGACTGCTTGAAATAAATTTTAAAATTGAATTAACAGTAGACATATTTTTACTGATCACAGCGCCAAGGCCTATCTCTTGAACTATAGGCATATATTCTGTAGTACTTAAGTGTATAACGGTTTGCTTAACCCCTAAGTGGTGTGCAAGCATACCCGATAATAAATTTGTTTTTTCACTTTCTGTTACAGCTATAAAACTGTCAGCATCATTAATATTTTCAGCCTTGAGTAGTTCAACATCCGTTCCATCGCCATGAAGAACCATCGCTTGTTCTAATTTTGAAGCTAACCATTCTGCCTTTTCTCTATCATCATCAATTAAGCGGACATTTAATTCATTTTCAAGTTCTTCAGCAATACTCCTACCAATTTTACTGCCCCCTAAGATGATAATAGATTTTGTTTCGGTTGCTTCTTTGCCAAGCATATGCATTAGAGCGCTGAGGTGTTGTTTTTTTACAATAAAGTATGCTGTATCGGAATGGCTAAAAATAAAATCAGACCACGGTACATGCGATTCGCCATCTCGAATAACGGTTACTATTCCAAATTTAAATTCACTATCTGCATCACAAATTTCACGAACGGTTTTTCCAACTACCGGTGAAGATTTTTCAATTCGTATACCTATCATCTGCATTCTACCGCTTTCAAAATCGGTAACCTGAGTTGCGTAAGAATGATGAACTAGCTTAACAATTTCCCTGCATGCTTCTTTTTCTGGGTGAATAACATGATTAATACCAAATTTTTCTGGTTTAATAATAGAATCTTGCGTGGTGTACTGTTGATTTCTAAGACGAGCAATGATCTTATTAGCGCCAAGCTCATTCGCTTGTTGAGAAGCTATAAGATTGACTTCATCTACGCGTGTCAAGCATAAAACATAGTCAGCTTCTTGAACATTGGCTTCGGATAGATTTCTAGGACTTGCGCCATTGCCTTCTATGACGATGACATCTAAGGATTCCGATGCCCGTTTGCACTTAGTTGGATCGATGTCAACAACAGTAATGTCATGATCCTCTTGGCTTAATGCCTTTGCGACATGAAAACCAACTTCTCCTGCGCCAATGATTACAATACGCATAATTTATTCTCAAAATTGAGAGATGGGATTTTAATCATAATAAATTAAATAATTCCATTTTATTTATTCTTTTTCGCGATGAATATCCGCACCTAGTAATTTGAATTTTTCTTCAATTTTTTCATAACCTCTATCAATATGGTATATCCTACTAATATCAGAACGCCCCTTGGCCATCAGCGCTGCAATTACCAAGGATGCGCTAGCTCTAATATCAGTTGACATCACTTGTGCACCAATTAACTCTTTTTGCCCTCTAATAATAGCCACATTGTTTTCAAGAGAAATATCTGCACCAAGCCTAATAAGTTCAGGTACATGTGAGAATCGGTCTAAATAAATCGACTCTGTTACTACAGACGCTCCATCCGCAATTGACATTAAAGCAATCCATTGCGCTTGAAGATCTGTCGGAAACCCGGGATGCACATCGGTGGTAATATCGACTGGTTTGATCCTATTATTTCTTTTGA
>JAYZHS010000006.1:0-16093 GCA_036166315.1 Fidelibacterota bacterium | reverse complement strand
GATTCAGTTTTATCATTAAATGGGGTAGAGGTACCATGCGCATTAATGTAGTTAACATCATTTGTGTTTATTTGAGCGTCTTTCAATGCAATATCCATTGCCTTGATTGCACCAGCGCCACCTTCTGAGGGTTGTGTAATATGAAATGCATCATCAGTCGCTCCGTAACCAGCAAGCTCACCAAGTATAGGAGCATTGCGTTTAATTGCATGTTCCATTTCTTCTAATACTAGCGCACCTGCACCTTCCCCTAAGACAAATCCATCTCGATCTGCATCAAAAGGTCGACTAGCAGCTTGAGGAGAATCATTTCTAGTTGATAGTGCCTTGATATTAGCAAAGCCAGAAATTGTCAAGCCAGTTATACTAGCTTCAGATCCACCGGTAATCATGATATCAGCATCACCATATTGAATTGCTCTTGCTGCGCAACCAATCGCATCTGTTCCTGATGCGCAAGCTGAAATTATTGTATGGTTTGGACCTTTCAGTCCGAATTTGATTGCTAGATTGCCGGAAGCTATATTTGGGATAAATCGAGGAACAAAAAAAGGGGAAACTCTTCGCTGACCTCTTTCAATATACACGCCATGTTCGTTTTCTAGAGTTTGAATTCCGCCTATTCCAGTTCCAATAATGACGCCAATTCGATCCGTGTCTTCTTCTTCGAGGTTTAAATTAGAATGAGCTATCGCTTCTTCTGAGGTAATTAAATGATAAATAGTAAATAAATCAAGCTTTCGAAGCTCTTTTCTATCAAAATACGATTGGACATCAAAGTTGCTTAATTCACCAGCAATTTTGACGCTTAAATTATCTGCATCAAAGCTTTCAATCGGACCAATTCCACTTTTACCTGAAATAAGTGATTTCCAATATTCAGCTACAGTATTGCCATTTGGAGCCAATGCTCCTAAGCCGGTAACAACTACTTTTCGCTTATTGGACATTAATCATTTATTGGAATCTAAATAATCAACTGCAGCTTGAACTGTTGTTATCGTTTCAGCATCTTCATCAGGTATTTCAATTCCAAATTCTTCTTCTAATTGCATAATTAATTCAACAGTATCTAGTGAGTCTGCCCCTAGATCATCAACAAACGAGGCCTCAGCGCTTATTTTCTCTTCTTCAACTCCAAGCTTGTCAGTAATAATATCCTTTACTTTATCAAATGTAGACATTCTTTATCTCCTTTTATTATGTTGTTGTCATTCCACCATCAACTGCGATTGTTTGACCTGAGACATATCCGGCTTCATCAGAAGCAAGATAAACAACTGTAGCGGCTATATCTTCAGGTGAACCAATACGACCTAATGGTATTTGATTTAATAATTTATGTTTTGCTTTTTCATCGATTTTTTCCACCATTTCTGTATCAATATAACCAGGCGCTATAGTATTTACAGTAATATTTCTAGGCGCTAGTTCTTTTGATACAGCTTTACCTAAACCGATTACCCCAGACTTTGATGCTGCATAATTTGCTTGACCAGGATTGCCTATTAAGCCAACAATCGATGAAATATTTATTATTCTACCGTATTTTTGTTTCATCATCTGTCTGCTTACAGATTTTACCCCATTAAAAACGCCTTTAAGGTTTATATCTATTACAGTATTCCAATCAGACTCAGTCATTCTCATAATAAGGCCATCTTTGGTTATGCCAGCATTATTTACTAAAATATCAATTCTTTTATATTTTGATATTGTATCTTTTGCCAATTTATTAAATACCTCAAGATCTGAAACATCACATACGAAATAAGACGAAGACATGCCATTTTCATTTAGATCACTTGATATTTTAATTAATTCATTTTCAGATCTACTTACACATACGACATGAGCTCCTGCTTGAGCAACAGCCTCTGCTATAGCTTTACCAATACCACGGGATGCACCAGTAACGATTGCAACTTTATTTACTAGGTTAAACATTGGTCAAATTTAATATATCTTCATATGATTCTGCACCATACATAATTAATGAGCGATCAATCCTTTTTGACAGCCCTTGAAGTACTTTACCGGGACCAATTTCAATAGCTGCTTTTATTCCATCATTAATCATTCTAGAAATCGATCTATGCCAAAGTACCGGATTTTCAATTTGATTAAGAAGGGCATGATGAATCTCCAGCTTATCGGTCACAGGTTTTGAAGTAAAATTTGAATAAATAGGAAAAGCTGAATCAGAAATATTCATTGTAGAAAGATGTTCATCCAGCTTAGGCTTTGCATTTTTCATTAATGGGGAATGAAAAGCACCGCTTACATTCAATGGAATAACTTTTAGCGCACCCGCAGCAATAAATTTAGGGGAAATATCCTTAATTGCATTAATCTCACCTGAAACAGCTACCTGTGAAGCACTATTGTAGTTTGCAACACAAACGATACCTTTTGAGTAATCTGAACATATCTCATCAATTTTTGATTCACTAAGCCCAATAATTGCAACCATTGATCCGGGTTGATTTTTTCCTGCTTCAAACATTGCTTCAGCTCTTATCTGGACAAGCCTTAGGCCATTTTCGAAGCTAAAGGCATCCGCAATGGAAAAAGCTGAAAATTCTCCCAAGCTGTGACCTGCGGCGCAGGAGGGACTAAGGCCATTATTTATAAGAAGCTTTCCTGTGATAAAACTCGCTGTAAACATTGCAGGCTGAGTATATATAGTTTGTTTAAGTAGCTCTTCAGGTCCTTCAAACATAATTTTCTTTAAATCGTACCCTAAAATATCATTGGCTGAATCAAGGCATTCCTTAGCAAAGTCATTCAATTCATAAATATCTTTACACATCCCAACTTTTTGTGAGGCCTGCCCGGGACATAAAAAAGCAGATTTATTCAAATTTATGCCCATTTGATTAACATGCTTCCCCATGTGAAGCCTCCGCCAAATGCTGCAAACAATAGTAAATCATTTTTTTCTAGAATATTAGCCTCTACTGCGTCATCGAGCGCTATTGGAATTGTCCCAGCTGTGGTATTTCCATATTTATTTACATTAATTAACACCTGGTCATCAGTGAGCTGACAACGCTTGGCAGCGGCATCTATAATTCTTTTATTTGCTTGATGCGGGATAAAGAGCTTTAGATCTTTTCCTGAAAGATTATTGTTATCAAGGATTTGTTTGCTTACATCCGCCATATTTTTAACCGCAAATTTAAAAACTGTTTTACCATCTTGATAGACGTAGTGCAATCCCTTATTAACTGTATCCTTGGATGCCGGATGAAGACTTCCACCTGCTGGCACTGTTAAATATTTATGCCCACTTCCATCGGCAAATAATATTGAATCTAAAATTCCGCAATCATTTTTGGAAGGTTCTAGTAGAACCCCACCTCCACCATCTCCAAAAATTACACATGTATTCCTATCGGTATAGTCAATGATCGAACTCATAGTATCTGCACCAATAACAATCACATTTTTATATTTTCCTGACTCAACAAGTTTTGCACCTGTCTCCATTGCATAGACAAACCCTGTGCATGCTGCAACTATATCATATCCCCAAGCATTTTTAGCACCAATTTTATCTTGAACAAGCGCAGCGGTTGATACAACGGGAAAATCAGGAGTACTTGTTGCTACAAGTATTAAATCTATTTCATCTGCTGACTTACCAGATTTTTTCAAAAGTTTTAATGCTACCTCTTTGCCCATATCTGAAGTAGCCTCGCCTTCTCCAACCAGATGCCTTTTTTCTATTCCAGTGCGTGACTTTATCCATTCATCAGTTGTTTCAACCATTTTTTCTAAATCTGAATTAGTTAGCGTTCTTTCGGGGAGGTATTTAGCAGTAGCGGTAATTTTAGCTTTCATTTAGTGGCTCCAAATGTTCATCAATATCCTTAGAAATGTCTTCAATAACTTTTTCATTAACCGATTTTTGCGCTAGAATGATCGAATTCATAATTGCTTTTGAGGTCGAAGCCCCATGACAAACAATTGAAATTCCATTTACACCTAAAAGCGGAGTACCCCCATGCTCTTCATAGTCAAATTGGTTTCGCATATCTTCAAGTGCAGGTTGAATCATTTGTGCACCTATTTTATATCGTGCTTTACTCATAATCTTTTCTTTAATCATATCTGTAAAAGATAGTATCCATCCTTCTGCAAATTTAATAATTGTATTTCCAACGAAACCATCGCAAACTAATACATCGGCCTCAGTATTCATGATATTTCTACCTTCAACATTTCCAATGAAATTAGGTAATTCTTTTTCAAGCAAAGAATATGATTTCTGATAAAGCTCAGATCCTTTTGATGGTTCTTCTCCAATATTAATTAAACCTATTTTTGGATTTTTTATTCCTTCTACATGATCAAGATATACTGAAGACATGATGGCAAACTGTAATAAATGAGTAGCTGAAGCATCAGGATTAGCTCCCACATCGCATAAAATTTTACCACCAGTTAGAGTAGGAAAAAATACACTCAAAGCCGGGCGCTTAACATGGGGAATTCTTCCAAGCAATAATGTTGAAACGGCCATTTGGGCACCTGTATTACCTGCACTGATAAATGCATCAGCTTTTTTTTCTTTAACTAGATTTAACCCTCTAACCATTGAAGAATCTGGTTTGGATTTTACTACTTTTGATGCTCTATCACTTGTATCTATACTTTCAGATGCATGATAAAAACTTAATCTAGGTGATGAAAAACCTTTAAGATGCTGAGTAATCGTCTTTTGGTCTCCAATCAAAATAATTTTGGTCTCATTATTAGTTTTTTCAAGTGCATTGATCGCACCATTGATGGGTGCCTGCGGGGCAAGATCACCACCCATAACATCTAAAACTATTTTCATACTTACCGTATGACTATTCAGTTACGGATATAACTGGTCTTCCTTTATAATATCCGCAATTTGGACATACTCTATGAGGGATTTTTGCCTGACCACATTGAGGACAGGTACTGAAGTTTACAGAATTTGCCTTATAATGGGTTCGACGTTTTCGGCCCCTAGCTTTAGATTGTCTTCTTTTTGGTAATGCCATATCTACTCCAAATTTTAGTTAATTAATTTTTCTAATTCTTTTAGGTTTTGAGTGGATTCAATTTTTTTACATTTGCATTGATCGTTATTTAAATTAAGCCCACAGCTTGAACAAAGTCCCTTGCAGTCTTGCGAACAAACCTTTTTTACGGGCTCTTCTAATAGAATGATATCTCGTAAAATCTTAGCTATATCTACAAAATCATCTGAACCCATGAATCTTATTACATCCGAACCCATTTCATTAATAATCTCTTCATTGTTTGTTAGCATAACATCTAGTTTGGCTGAAAGATCATTATCGTAGTTAACCAAGCATCGATCGCATAAAAGGTTTATTTTTGATATTATTGCCCCAAATACCCTGTATCCTGATGAACTTTTATCGCAGGAAAGCTCGCAATGAATTTTTTCATTGACCTTTTCTAGCTTGAGCGAATTTGAGGATAAAATAATTTGCTTATTTTTAAATCCTGACTCTAGCTCTGTACGATATAATTTCATAGTAATAATTTAATTAAAGTTCGCAATCAGCCGATTGATTGATTTGGCTCCATATTTTCCTTAATATTTTCAATTTCCTTTTCGTGATTAATCATAAGTAAATCTGTACCCATTCTTTTTTTAAAAATATTAAAAATTAACGTCTCGCCAACGGTAAATAATGATAAGCAATAAGAAAACCAAATAATAATTATTACAAATAAGAAAAATCCAACTATCACGCTAGAAACTGTTTCAGTTCCACCCAAATTTCCATTAGACAAAGGAACGAAAAAATCATAAAACCCTGTTAAGTAAGAACCATGAATAGAAGAGAAAAGATCTTTTGGCCAAACGCTGTATGCTGCTTGGCCTACTATATTATTTAATTTTTCTGCCATAAATAAATCAATACCAAAGATTGAATTTAGTATTTTAAATCCAGATAATATCGAAACCATTAAAATAAGCTGCGATAGGTAAATAATTGGGAATAAGACAAGATGGTATAATGCAATATGTATAGGAAATCTCCACGAAATCATATAGCTGTTGAATACTGTTCCCATGGTGTCTTCTTTAAGCGTTCCAACGATAATAGGCGAATAAATTACTGAAACCACCAGCACAAAGAAGGTAAAAAAAGCAAAGACTGACCCAAAAAGATGAACAATATAAGGAATAGCAAAAATAAGCTCGCCAATCCATGGCATTTTACCAATTAATGCAAAACAAGATGCAGCAAGCACGTAGAAAAGAAGAATCGCAATAATAGAAAATGGCGCAAAGATTATAGGGTGCCAATATTTTTCAAGATACTTATGCGCATCACCAGCAGAAAAAAAATGATCACCTTTTAATTCTTGGTAGGTTGTTTTTGAAGCAGAAGCTATTGAGCCGTAAATAGCTAAAATCCAATAGGCAGCACTTAGCCAAAATAAGACTGATGCATACCAAGGTAATTCATATATATATGCGCAAGGATAGATACCATGATTATTCCAAATATCAAGGATGGATTTTCCTGATAAAAATAATGCTAGGTAATTCGCAACAAAATAAACAAAATACCCTACAATATTTGCACGGGCGAATATTATAATTTTTGTAAGACTGAAGGCCAATCTTGGAGTACGAAGAAGATCTAATATGTTGTAATTGAGTTTCAATTGAAAGTTTTCGTAATGAAATTAAATTAATTTTCGTATCTAACAAAATCAACCCAGGCTGTTTCTCTGCGTGATTTTGATAGAGATTGTGCTACTGCTGTCGCAGTTTCACGATTATCATAGCTACCAACTCTAATTCTAAACCATGTTTCATTGCTCTCTTTGAAAAATGCCTTTTGAATATATGCATCATAGCCTGATTCAATTAATGTAGCTGCAACTTTTTTTGCATCCCCTAATTGTTTCTTTGAGGCAATCTGGATGGTAAATCTATTAGAGTCATAAGGAATTGATTGACCTTTAATCTGTTTTTTCTTTTTCCTTTTTGGAGCAGGAGGGATGACTGGATCTTCCTTTTCAATAGTATTTTTTAATAATTTTGGCGAAGATGAGGAGTCTTGGTCTAAAGAAGTAAGATATTGACTGACATCATCTCCCTCAAACCATTTGGTTTCACTATCGCTATCTGAAAGTAATTGTGTAAGTGCTAATGTATCAGGGAAGCTATCTCCAATTTCAGAATTGCTTGCATTTTCTATATTGATAGATTCAATAATATTAAAGGAAAAGGATTGTGTTTCAATTTCATCATTATATTGAAACACTGATGCTTCGATACTGTATTCACCGATAACATCAGGGGTGAATTTTACTGAATAGCTATCGTCTCCAGCTTGAATGTCTGAGTTTTTAAGACTGCTGTTATTAGGGATGCTCGTTAATTCCCAAATAAACTCTAAATCATTATTTTCCTCTGAGATGTTTATTGTAACTGATACTGGTTGTGAGACATAGCCAATAGGATTTTCTCTTGTACAGCCAAAAATCAAAACGAAAAAGGATACTATATTTATTTTTTTATTCATAAGACACATAAATCTAACAATGAATTTGAAGATTAGAGCATGAAAAATGCAACAGTTAGTGATTTGCTATTAATTCAACATTGGAAAAGAAAAAACCTATTTCTCTGTTTGCATTTTCATCGCTGTCTGCTCCATGTACTGCATTTTCACCTAATGAAGAAGCGAAGTCTTTTCTAATGGTACCATCTGCAGCTTCATCAGGGTTTGTTGCGCCAATTAAATTTCTCCACTGATTTACGGCATCAACTTTTTCAAGTGCCATTACAATGCATTTTCCTGAGGACATAAACTCTGTCAGCTCAGTGAAGAAAGGTTTGTCAGAGTGTACTTTATAAAAACCTTCGGCTTGAGATTTTGTCATTCGTATTAGTTTTAATCCTAATATTTTAAAATCATTGATAATGATTCTATCGATTATTTGTCCTGAGTGGCCATTTTTTACAGCATCTGGTTTTATTATTGCAAAAGTTTTATTGTTCAAAATTTTCTCCGAATATTAATTATTGTAATGCTTTTTTCATTTTTCTACCAATTTCTGCGACTGATTCACAAACAAGAATTCCACAATCTTCCATGATTTTCATCTTAGCTTCTGCGGTATCATCTCCACCAGAAACAATGGCTCCAGCATGACCCATTCTTCTGCCTTTTGGAGCAGTTTGTCCCGCAATGAATCCAACAATAGGTTTAGACATATTGTCTTTAGCCCAATTAGCAGCATCATTTTCCATTTGACCTCCAATTTCACCAATCAACACTACGCCCTTAGTTTCATCATCTTTTTCAAATAGATTTAGTACATCAATCATTGAGGTTCCAATTATAGGATCACCACCAATCCCTATAGCTGTAGTTTGCCCTAATCCAGCATCAACAAGCTGCCCTATGGCTTCATATGTTAATGTACCGGATTTTGAGACTACGCCAATATTGCCTTTTTTACATATAAATCCAGGCATTATGCCAAGCTTGCATTCATCAACTGAAATTACTCCTGGACAATTGGGACCAATTAACATTGTATTATTCTGCTCAATAACTCTTTTAACTAAAACCATATCTCTAACTGGGATTCCTTCAGAAATACATACAATTACACTTATACCAGCCTCAGATGATTCAATGATTGCTTCTGCAGCAAAAGGAGGGGGTACAAAAATTATAGATACATTCGCACCAGTATCTTCCTTTGCTTCTTCAACAGAATTGTATACCATTACTCTATCATCAATTACTTTTGTTCCGCCCTTGCCAGGTGTAACGCCACCAACAATATTTGTTCCATAATCTAGCATCTGTGATGCGTGAAAGCTTCCCTCAGATCCAGTTATTCCTTGGACGATTATCTTTGAATCTTTATTTACAATAATAGACATTACTATCCTCTTTTCGTAGCTGCTTCAACAACTTTTTCTGCTGCATCCTTCATATCATTCGCAGGGATTATTGAAAGACCAGATTTACTAAGAATATTTTTTGCATCTTCAGCGTTAGTACCTTCGAGTCTGACAACAACTGGAACTTGAAGCCCTAGGTCTTTGACTGCATCTACAACGCCATTTGCGACCCTATCGCACCTTACAATACCTCCAAAAATATTTATTAGAATAGCTTTTACATTTTTATCAGATAAAATAATCTTGAATCCATTTTTTACTGTTTCGGCGCTGGCAGCACCTCCAACATCTAAAAAATTTGCAGGGTCCCCACCTGCTATTTTAATTATATCCATTGTTGCCATTGCTAGACCAGCACCGTTTACCATACAGCCAACGTTTCCATCTAGCTTAATATAGTTTAAATCAAATTTGCTTGCTTCTATTTCAGTAGGATCTTCCTCATCAAGATCTCGCAATTTTAAAATATCTTTCTGCCTAAACAGGGCATTTCCATCAAAATTAAATTTTGCATCTAGAGCAATAATTTTTTCATCTGCTGTTAAAACTAATGGATTTATTTCAACCAATGAAGCATCGGTTTTCATGTAGCATTGGTAGAGTTTAATAAAAAGTTTTACTGATTCTTTAAATGCATTTCCCTCAAGCTTAAGGCCAAATGCTAGCTTACGTGCTTGGTATGATTTCATTCCAATAAGAGGATCAATCCAGGTCTTTACAATTTTTTCTGGGGTTTCGTCTGCAACTTTTTCAATTTCTACGCCCCCCTCAGTCGAAACCATAAAAACATCTTTACCTAAATTTCTGTCTAAAGTTATTGCACAGTAAAACTCTTTTTTAATTTCAGAAGCTTCCTCGATATAAACTTTCCTTACTTTTTGTCCACTCGAACCCGTTTGATGGGTAACAAGTTGCATCCCATGCATTTCCTTTACATATTTTAATGCAGATTCCAGGCTATTAGCCACTTTTACGCCGCCTCCTTTTCCACGGCCACCAGCATGAATTTGAGCCTTGATTACAACTTTATCGGATTTGAATTCATCATGGGCTTTCTTAATAATCTTTTCAGCGCTACTAATGTCTTTAATTAAATATCCTCTAGGAGTGGGGATTGAAAAGCTTTTAAAAACCTCCTTGCCTTGGTATTCATGAATTTTCATATTTTACTCTTTCCTTAAAATTCAATTACGATTCATCCATAAATGGATATCTATAATCTTTGGGCGAATCTAGGACTTCTTTAATCGTGCGCATAGAGACCCAGCGAATTAGGTTGAACATTGATCCGGCCTTATCATTTGTACCAGATGCCCTGCTTCCTCCAAATGGCTGTTGACCAACAACTGCCCCTGTAGGCTTATCATTTATGTAAAAGTTTCCAGCTGCATGATTTAATGTATTTTTAGCTTCTAAAATAGCATCTTTATTATCTGATATAACGCACCCGGTTAAAGCATAATCAGATGTATTATCAATTAAATCTAATGTTTTAGACCAGTCTTTAGGGTCATATGTAAAGATAGTTAGCACTGGTCCAAATATTTCTTCACACATTGTTCTAAACTTTGGATTTGATGTCAAAACTATTGTTGGTTCTATAAAAAATCCTTTAGTATCATCGCAGTTGCCACCAGAAATTATCTCAGCATCAGATGACGACTTACAGAAATCTACGTATTCTTTTATAGATTCATAAGCAGGTCGATCAATTACGGCATTCATAAAATTTGTAAAATCTTCAGGGCTTCCTACTGTAATTTTTTCTACTTCATCTAATAAAAGATCTTTTAAGGTCGGCCAAATACTTGAGGGAATATATGCCCTAGACATAGCAGAACATTTTTGACCCTGATATTCAAAAGCCCCTCTAATCATTGCTGTAGTCAGAACCTCAATATTTGCAGATTCATGAGCAATGCAGAAATCTTTTCCACCTGTTTCACCAACAATTCTTGGATAGGATTTATATTTGTTAATATTTTTTCCAATAGTTTCCCACATGCCTTTAAATACAGTAGTTGAGCCGGTAAAATGTATTCCTGCTAAATTTGGACTATCCATAACCTGTGGACCGATTTTTGATCCTGAGCCAGGAATGAAATTAATCACCCCATCTGGTAATCCAGCCTCTTGAAGAAGTTTCATTATGTAATAAGCTGGCAAAACTGCACTGGATGCTGGTTTCCATAATGCTACATTTCCCATTAAAGCCGGGGAGGAGGGAAGGTTTCCACCAATTGATGCAAAATTAAAAGGAGAAACTGCAAAAATAAACCCCTCCAAGGGTCTCATCTCAAGGGAATTTTTTACAAATTCTGATGAATACATTGGTTGTTGCATAGATAATTCATATGCATACCATGAATTGAAACGAAAAAAATCAATCATTTCGCAAGCTGCATCAATTTCTGACTGATAAACATTTTTACTCATATTTAACATTGTTGCAGCATTGATAGTATCTCGCCATTTTGTCGATAAAAGATCAGCCGCTTTGTTAAAAATTGCACAACGCTCATTTAGTTCTATTTTTGACCAACTATCCCATGCGTCCATAGAAGATTCAATCGCTAGGTTTACCTCATTTTTACCTGCCTTGTGAAAATTCCCAAGAGTGGAACTGTGGTCATGGGGAATATTAATTGTTGATGTGTCTTCTGTTTTATAATCCTGACCATTAATGATTAATGGAACTTCAATCCTTTGCGTTTTAAGTTCATTGATTTTTTGTTTTAATGTTTCTTTTTCGCTTGAGCCGGGTCCATAGTCTCGAACCGGTTCATTTATTGGCTTATTAAATGGATATGACATCTGTTTCTCTAATTAAATAAATAATGAGTTATTTCTGAACGCGAATTTATTGGTGAAAAATTGACTATTCAATCAAACAATTGAATTAAGTATAGAAATCATTGTTTGCTTATCAGGCGCTGAAACTAAAGATTGTCTATAGCTACTTGCTCCCTCAAAACCCCTGATATACCATCCAAAGTGTTTTCGCATTAAATTTATTGCAGTTTTTTCACCATGCCATGCAATCATATCATTAAGATGTTTATGGCATCCTTTTATTCGTATAGTTTTAGAGGGGGAGGGGGATGATTCTTTCCCCTGATATAAAGCTATCGCTTCTTTAAAAAACCATGGATTTCCTAGCGCTGCTCTACCTATCATTACAGCATCACAACCAGTTTGATCAAACATTTTTTGAATATCCTGAGGTTTTTTTATGTCTCCATTGCCAATTACGGGAATAGTGACTGATTTTTTCAATAATTTAATTAATTCCCAGTCAGCCTTCCCTGAGTAGCTTTGTTTTGTAGTTCTGGGGTGAAGAGCGATAGCCTTGACACCAATTTTTTGAAGCCTTTCTCCAGCGTCAGGCACAACAATCGATGATTGGTCCCAGCCAGCACGCATTTTTACTGTAACAGGTATCTCGGGAACGGCCTCAACAACTGCAGATGTAATGTCATCCATTAAGCATAAATCTTTAAGCGCTGCAGAACCAGCACCCCTTTTAGTTATTTTTGGAACAGGGCAACCATAGTTTATATCAATTAGATCTGGTGCAAATTTGTTGTATACTTGTTTAGCAGCTTTGCTCATCACATCAGGTGTGTCGCCAAAAATTTGTATCCCGATTGGACGTTCAAAATCAGAAAATTTAATCATCTGAAGAGTTTTGATATTTTCGCGAATAATTCCATGCGCAGAAACAAACTCTGAGTAAACTATTCCAGCGCCCTGCTCCTTGCATAAAACCCTAAAAGGATAATCCGTCACTCCGGCCATAGGAGCTAGAAGGATAGGAGTTTTAACTGATATATTTCCAATTTTCATATTTAAATTTAAGTTATTTGTTGATACTTAAATAATTCTTTCAAATCTTGAGGGAAAATTTTACATTTGCCCTCATTAATTAATATAAAGATAAATATTATGAGTAGAGTATGCGATGTAACTGGCAGAAAGCCCATGTTTGGAAACAATGTCAGTCATGCAAATAATAAAACCCGCAGGCGATTTAATTTAAACCTGCAAAAAAAACGCTTCTGGTTAGCTGATGAAAACCGCTGGGTTTCTCTAACCGTATCCACCCAAGGCCTTCGATTAATAGATAAAATTGGTATTAGAAAAGTATTAAATAAAATGAAAGCTGAAGGGAAAAAAATATAAACCCTTAGCTTGAATAAAAAAGCTAACATTCACGAAAAGAGCATTTGCCCTTTTAATTTTACTCAAAAGGGCAAAGCTAACGAAGTAACACTATTTTATTTATTAATCCTGCTGTCTTCTAATGAAAGCTGGAACGTCCAAATCATTTTCTTTCATAACAGGATTTAAATCATCGAATAGTTTTTTTGGTTCAGAATTTTCAATTGGAAGTTGTTCTGAAATATACTCCTCTTGATTTTCCTGTTTATGCAGTGGCACATTTTCTTGTTCAGTAACAGTTTTATATTGTTGTTTTGATTCCAGATGCGATTCAATAGCTCTATTTGAAATATCATCCTCTGCTATCTTATGATTAAATCCAGTTGCAATCACAGTCACCATAATTTCATCCTTCAAATCTGGGTCTATCACAGCACCAAAAATAATGTTTGCTCCTTGACCAGCCTCTTCAAAAATGATATTTGTTGCTTGATCAACTTCCATTATTGCTAGATCTGATCCACCTGTAATATTTACCAGAACTCCTTGCGCACCTGAAATCGATGCATTATCTAACAATGGACTAGAAATAGCTTGTTGTGCAGCTAAAACTGCTCTTTCTTCGCCCTTTGCAGTTCCAGTTCCAATGACAGCTTCGCCCATATTTTTCATGATTGTTTCAACATCGGCAAAATCGAGATTCACTAGACCATGAACATTGATTAAATCAGATATCCCTTTTGAAGCATGATGTAGAACTGAATCAGCCAATTTAAATGCTTCTACAACGGTTGTGTTTTTATCTACAACTGACATCAATTTTTGATTTGGAATCGATATTAATGTGTCACAGACCTTCCGAAGTTCAGTTATGCCTGCAAGTCCTCGATTCATACGCTTAGGGCCTTCAAAGTTGAATGGCAGCGTTACGATTCCAACAGTAAGCACACCCATTTCGCGAGCTATTTGCGCTACTCTTGGAGCGGCACCTGTTCCGGTACCACCGCCCATTCCAGCTGTGATGAATACCATATCTGCGCCTTCGATTAGTGATTTAACAGCATCTTTATCAGATTCTATTGCGTCTCTGCCTATTTCAGATTTTGCACCGGCACCCAAGCCTCTGGTAAGATTTTTCCCAATCTGTATTTTATTTTCAGCAGCATTATTTTCAAGGTCTTGTGCATCCGTATTGATTACCATGAAATCAACACCCTTCATTCCTGCTTGAATCATCCGGTTTACAGCGTTTCCACCTGCTCCTCCAACACCGATGACTTTTAGATTTGCTTTTTGCTCAGCTAAGCTATCAAATTCAAATAGCATAGTATTACTCCTTTTGTATGTGGTTTTTTATTTTTCATTTAAAATAATTCTTTGAATAGGGTTTTTACTTTATTAACAGCATTTGAAAAAGTTATTTCTCCGCCTTTAATGATTAAATCCTCTTCAGCGTATTTCCATTTTGTCAAACCTATAGCACTTGCAAAGGATGGCTTAGACGCAATCTCTACTGATCCGCTTATATTCTCTGGCTTACCTATCCTAACTCGCATATTTGTTACCTCTTGACCAAGGCTTGATAGATTTTTTAATTCAGATCCACCTCCGGTAATTATCATTCCAAAAGTTAGTTTTTCATTAATGTTGGCTTTAGATACTTCATTCATAATTAATTGAAGTATTTCTATCATCCTGGCTTCAACATATTGAGACAATTGATGCTCAGAGACCTTTCTTTTTAAATTGCCATTTTGAGCTGGAAGGTCAAATTCAAGATCTGGTGATGACATTGATGCTTTAGCAGATGCGTAGGTCTTTTTTATTTTTTCAGCTTCATCAATTCCAACTTGAAGCATTACAGCAATGTCATTTGTTATACTTTCTCCACCAATGCCTAAAGTAGCAGTATGTTGGATTCCATCTTCATAATATATAACAATATCCGTCGTACTAGCTCCAATATCTACACAAATAGATCCTAATTTCTTTTCATCTTCATTTAAAGTTGATACGCTTGAAGCTAGGCCTTGGTAGATAATGCTTTCTACTCTTATACCAAGCTCCTCTACGCAGCTAACAAGATTTGTAGCAGCTGTTGTTGCCACTGTTATGACATGAACTTTTGCCTCAAGCCTTCTTCCGGTTAAACCAACAGGATCTTTGATTGAATTCATTGTATCGATAACATATTCTTGAGGAAGCACATGTAAAATATCTCTATCCATTGGTAAAGAAATTGCTTTTGCTAATTCAAGAACCTTTTTTACATCATTTGAGGAAATCTCATTTTGTAATGATGTATTGGAAGTTTGAGGCCCACCTATTGCAATCGCACCTTGTGTATTGATACCCCGAATATGCTCCCCTGAAATTCCTAGAGCAATATTTTCAATATTTTTTCCAGACATTTGCTGAGCTTTATTAATTGCATGTTCAATTTCATCAATTAAGTTATCGCGATGCGTGATAGCACCTTTGTTGATACTTGTAGCTTGAGAGCTTCCTATGCCAAGCAATTTTGTAGTATCAGATTTGAGGTTTACCTCAGCAATTGCACAGCATATTTTATCTGATCCAATATCAAGTCCAGCTTGAATATATTTTTCAGAATTGATATTTGAACGTATCATGTCCACTCCATAGCTATTAGTTGTTTACTGTATCGCATATCCAGCAACCTATAGCTGGTTAGCTGACGTTGTCCTAAAGCTTTATCAAAATTTTTTAAAATTTTTATTTTTTTCGAAATATTATTTTTTCCAAGAATAACCCTAGTAGGTTCCTCGGAAAGAATAATTTCATATTCATCATCCTTATTAATTGTTAGCTCTGAAATCTCATCATAAAAATCGTTATAGTTACTTTTTATATAAGCTAGAATTTCAATTGCTTCTTTTACCTTGATTGAATATGTAATTTGACCAAGAGGGTAGAGATCGGTTGCAGGATTGAATCCAGACAATACTGGAATAAGTG
>JAYZHS010000005.1:0-19789 GCA_036166315.1 Fidelibacterota bacterium | reverse complement strand
CGGAAGAAAAATAGATTTTCAAAATACAATCATAATTTTAACATCAAATATTGGAACTAAAGAAATTCAAAATCCCTCGAGCTTTGGATTTGATGATCTATCTGAAAATATTGATAATAGTAAGATTAAAAATAAAATTTTGGAAAAAGTCAAAGATACTTTTAATCCCGAATTCATTAATAGGCTTGATGAAACCATATTATTTAATACTTTAAATAAAGAAGATGTTGTAAAAATTATTGATTTACAATTAACTGATCTTCATAACAATCTAACTAAAATAGGCCTTTCAGTTTCAATTCCAAAAAAAGCTAAGCTCTTTTTAGCAAAAGAAGGATTTAGTTCTGAATACGGTGCAAGACATTTAAGAAGGACGATCCAGACCGCTATTGAAGATCCTTTATCTGAGCTCTTGCTTTCAAAAACTTTCGATAAGTGCAGTCGCATTAAAATTGATGTTAAATCTGGTAAATTTGAGTTTTTACCAATTCCTCAAAAAAAACAAAAAAAATCTGAAAAATCCTCCTAGATTATAAATAAGTATGCCATTATAGCATACTATTATATATATACATGTCAAAATGATTTATTAGGTGGTTTGGCATATTTATTGCTCAATACTAATATAAAGACATTTTTTAAATTTAGGAGAAATAAAATGGGAAAGATTATTGGTATTGACTTAGGTACAACTAATTCATGTGTTGCTGTTCTTGAAGGGGGAGAGCCATCTGTCATCAGTAGCTCTGAAGGCGGGAGAACAACTCCATCGGTAGTTGCATTTACTAAAGAAGATGATCGATTAATTGGACAACCAGCAAAGCGTCAAGCCGTTACAAATCCACAAAATACTATTTTTTCAATTAAGAGGTTTGTAGGGAGAATGTTTAAAGAAGTTAATTCTGAAATAAAAGATGTTCCCTACAAAGTTGTTAAAGGTAAGGGAGATTCAGTTGAAGTAAAAATTTCTGATAAATCATATACACCTCCTGAAATCAGCGCAATGGTATTGCAAAAATTAAAGCAAACTGCTGAAGAGCACCTTGGCGGTGAAGTTACAGATGCGGTAATTACAGTTCCAGCATATTTCAATGACTCACAGCGCCAAGCAACAAAAGATGCAGGTAAAATTGCAGGATTAAATGTTCGAAGAATTATTAATGAGCCAACAGCTGCATCTCTTGCTTATGGATTGGATAAGAAAAAAGAGGAGACTGTAGCAGTATTTGATTTAGGTGGTGGTACATTTGATATATCTATTCTTGAGCTTGGTGATGGAGTTTTTGAAGTTAAATCAACAAATGGTGATACGCATCTTGGTGGTGACGATTTTGATCAAAAGATTATAAACTGGATTGCTAGTGAATTTAAATCTAGCGATGGAATTGATTTAACAAAAGATCCGATGGCACTCCAGAGGCTGAGAGAGGCTGCTGAAGGAGCTAAAAAAGAACTTTCAAGCTCTAAGCAGACTGAAATTAATTTGCCTTTTGTCACTGCAGATTCATCAGGTCCTAAACACTTAAATATGACATTAACACGTGCCAAATTTGAAGAACTTGTTTCAGATTTAGTTGACAGAACAGTTGACCCTTGTAAGAAAGCATTAAAGGATGCAAACCTATCGACATCAGATATTCACGAAGTTATCTTAGTGGGAGGATCTACAAGAATACCAAAAATTCAAGAAAAAGTTAAAGAAATTTTTGGAAAAGATTTAAACCATAGTGTGAATCCCGATGAGGTTGTAGCTCTTGGTGCAGCAATTCAAGGTGGTGTATTAGCTGGTGATGTAGATGATATCCTCCTTTTAGACGTCACTCCGCTTTCGCTAGGAATTGAAACCCTTGGAAGTGTAGCAACAAAATTAATTGAAAGAAACACTACGATTCCAACGAAGAAATCCCAAGTTTTTTCAACTGCAGCAGACAATCAAACTACTGTTGAAATCCATGTTCTTCAGGGAGAGCGAGAGATGGCTGTAGATAATAAAACAATTGGAAGATTTCATTTAGATGGAATTCCACCAGCACCTAGAGGCGTTCCGCAAGTAGAGGTTACATTTGATATTGATGCAAATGGCATTTTAAATGTTGGAGCAAAAGATAAAGCTACAGGTAAAGAGCAAAGTATTCGAATTGAAGCTTCAAGTGGACTTTCAGATTCGGAAGTTGAAAAAATGGTTAATGATGCAAAAAAACATGAATCCGAAGATAAAGAAAAGAGAGAGTTAATTGATATTCAAAATCAATCAGAGCAATTAATCTATCAAACTGAAAAGAATCTTGATGAATATAAAGATAAATTAGATGAATCAGAGAAAAAATCACTGCAAGATGCTGTAGATAAATTGAAATCTGCTAAAGATGGTGAGGATATTGAAAGTCTTAAATCTAGCTTAGATGAATTAAATAATGCTTGGAATGCTGTTGCGTCTAAAATGTATGATTCCGCTAAAGAAGATGGATCTCCTCAAGCTGATGAAGCAACTTCATCTAAGAAAAAAGGGAATAATAAGAAAAAGGATGATGCCGAAATAGAAGATGCTGATTTTGAAGTTGTAGATTAATTCTAAATCAATTCATCATTAAAAAAAGCACACTTTTTAAGTGTGCTTTTTTTGTTTATGGAACTCAAGAGATGTAATTTCATACTAATGTGTATAGCTTCAATTATAAAATGAGAAAAAATCATCAACAATTATTAATTTTTTCAATAATTACATGTTTTGTTTTATTGATATATTTATTTCGACCAAATCTGTGGCAAAGTAGAATTGAAAAGTATTTAAACAATCAATTAAGTGTCGCAGGCTGGTCATTAAACAATAGCACATTTTCTGGCCATTTATTGACAGGTATTTCTTCAAAAGACGTGATATTAAATAATGTTGATGGCACTTCAGTTTTATTTCCCTCAATTAATGCAAGAATAAAAATCGTTCCTTTGATAATGGGAAGAATAAAATTAAATGAATTAGATGTTTCAAATGCTGTTATCAAGCCATCTTTTAGTTTTCAGGGCGATAGTAAAAATGAAAATTTTAATTTTGACCCAAGCAAACTACCAATAAACATAAATAACCTAAGTATAGATGGAGATCTATATATTCCTTACGATGACACTACTCGATCGCTAAATTTTCTTTTAGATGGCGCAATAGCTAATAATAGTGAGAAGATCATAGTAGATTTAAACCAATTCAACCTCTCTTCATTATTACCTTCATTTAATATTAGAACTAAAGGCGTAAAAGGCTTTATGGCGAAAGATAAAATTTCGATTGATTTAAATGAAGCCAGTATTAATGAAATTGATATTGCCGGGTATTTTGAATATGATTTAAGCGATAATTCTAATATATATGCTGAAATTGAATTAAATGAATATAAACTTCCAGAATCGATTTTTTCAGAATTTCCGCTTCAGCCTAATCTATCTAGTATTTCAGCTGAATTCACTTTTGAATCTGACCTTACTGATTATAAAGGAAAACTTAAAGTTAGGAATGATCTTGGCTTAAATATGGTAGGTAATTTTGAATTAAAAAGCGATACTGACTTTATTCGATTGAATCAATTAGAGCTGGCAGGTAATGATGCAATTCTTTCTCTGAATGGACTTATTGAAGAGCAAGGCAGATTTAATGGAATATTAAAATTAGATAATTTAGACTTTAGTCAGTGGGTATTAGATTCCAGAGAAACTGGTATTTCGGGATATTTGCTTATTGATGGGCATTTTGAGAAAATGTTAATTACATCTTTAGATTTAAATGCAGATGTAAGCGAATCATTAATTTTTAAAGGTGAACCTTCATCGTTTTCTGGAGGAGTATCATACTCTGATTCATTATTGTCGATCATTAATCCTGTGATGTTATCAATAGGTCCATCGATAGTTACAATTCAAGGTGATGCAAATTACAAAGAAGAGTTGATAAATCTTGATTTATCATTAACCGATGCTTCAACTAATTTGATAAATAATTTTTGGTCAGACACTCTATCAAGCGGTAGCGCAACAGGTTCAATGTTTTTAAATGGATCTTTTGATACTATTGCTGTTGATGCAGATTTAATTATTAGTGATTTTGCATACAAAAATATCCAACTTTCCAGTTTTGAATTATTTGCAAAATTAAAAAATCTGAATAATTTTGATAAAGGGGCCATAAGAACAAAGTTTCAAGATGGCTCCTGGGATGAATTTTCATTTGAAAGTGGTAATGGCCAATTTTCCCTCAATAAGAATATCATTACAATTTCTAGCTTTGAATTACGAAACAAAAAAGACTTTTTTCAAATGAATGGTAGCTTAATAAGTGATTCATTATTAATTATTGATCAATTGCAATTTGCATATCAAGATCATTATTTAATTAATCCTTCCAAGTTGAAAATAAAATTCTCAAGCAATAGTTTTCGTTTAGAGCCATTCGAAATTCATGTAGACGATGGAATCGTAAAGGGATATTTTGATACAAATCCATTTGCTGGTAAAGTTAAGTTTTCTAATGTTACTACAGATTTGCTTCCATTAATTAAACTTAAAGGAAGTGAAAAAATTAAAGGAAATTTATTTGGGGAAATCTTCTTTCCCAAAGATACAAAGATCGAGCAGGTTAAATTTGATTTTAGCATCAAAGATGGATCGTATAGCTATCAAAAATTTGATGATTTTTATGTAGACGCTTTTTATCAAAATGGATTACTATCTATTGATAGTCTTTCACTTGTGGATGGAGATCGGTCTGGTCTTAAGATAAAAGGAAAACTCCCTTTTCCATTAGATAATAAAATAGCTCAACAAACTTATTTAGAATCTAAATATAGAAATATTGACCTATCTTTATTATCCGATTTATCTAATGATATACTATCACGTATAAAAGGCCAGTACACAGGAAATTTTTCGATAAAAGGAACTACGAATAAAACGCAATATTATCTTGATGGAAAAATTGCTAATGCATTTTGGGGCAGGCTTCCATTAGGGCAAGTAAAAGGCAAAGGCTTTTACAAAAATAAAAGATTAGTCTTCGAAAATTTTTATTCTGATTGGAATCAAAATCATATTGAAGGTAGCGCATCTATTCCAATTGATATTGATATTGCATCAGAGTCTAGAAAAATTTCACCAACTGCAACGCTAGATCTAAGATCAAGCGGGTATTTTCGTTCAGCTGAGTTTTTATCTTATTATATATCAGATATCGATTCAATTATTGGAAAAATAGATATTGATTTAAATATCAATGGCCCAGTGAAAAGATTGATTAGAAATGGAAGCTTGAAAATTGAAAATGGAAGTGTTTTTACGGTATTAATGGATGAACCTATTAATTTAATTTCTGCTAATGCGTTATTAAATAATAATATAATGGTAATTAATCCCTTCAATGGTTCAATTAATAATTCTCAATCAAAGATTTATAATAAAAATAATTTTACCATAAAAGGGGATATAGACTTTACTAAGTTTTTTGAGCCAAGATATAATATAAGTGCAAATGGAAAAGATATTTTTTACCGCTCTTTGAATCAAGACATTGAAAGCTATGCTGATATTGATTTGTTGATTACAGGAAAAGATACAATTGATATATCGGGTACAATCAACGCTAGGAATGGTGCCATCTATAAAGAATTTACGACAAATGAGATAAATAATAGCTCCGATGAATCAAAAAGAATAATTACAAATTATAATATCAGATTTCCCATTGAGGATACATTTTCAATACGCAATTCTCAGATTGACGCAAAAATTTCTGGAGAGCTTGGTATGTCAAAACTGTACAGCGATACATGGAATTATTCAGGGGAAATTGAATTTATTGAAGGACAAATTTATTACTATCTTGGTGACGTCTTTGAGAATCTTAAAGGAACGATGGTTTTTGATGGGCAAGGATTTAATCCCTTTTTAGAGCTATCTGCGTCAACTAAGATTGGTGATGCAGAAATAATGCTAGGTGTTCTTGGTCCCTTTGATAACCCAGAATGGAGATTTGATAGTGATAAGGGTTATTCTGAAAGCGATATTCTTCAATTACTAACCTTTAATACACGTGTGTCTGAAGAGGGTTTTTCTACAGAAGGCCTTGGAACTCAAGCCCAAACTATTTTAGGTGCATATTTAGAGCGTCAACTAGAGAAAAATTTTATTAAATCTACAGGATTAAAATCTTCAGGAATTATTGAAGATGTTCAAATTTCTGGCGCTTCAGAACTTATTAATCCAAATCAAGGTGAAGAATTCAGTATCAATGCAAGACTGAATCAAAACTTTAGCTTAAGCTATAAAAGATCATTTTCATTAGAAGCAGCTTATAAAAACAAGGTGGGCGTTGAATATAAGTTAAACCCTAATTTCTCAGTCATTGGTAATGTAGATGAAAGCGGACAAGTTCAAATGAAGTTCCGCGTTCGAAGAGTATATTAGACTGAGATATATGAAAAATATAAAATTCTTTTTTAACAATTCAATTTTTATTTTTTGCCTATATGCTCAAAATAATGAAAGAATATCAGTCAATAATGTTTTATTCATAGATAATTTTAATATTAATTCCAATGAACTTAAGAGCCAACTAGAACTCAAACCTCCCTCAATACTTACATTTAATTCAGTAGATTTTGATAGAAGACTTTTAAAGCTAGATGCAATAAATATTAAGAACTATTACAACTCAAAAGGCTTTCTTCAAACGACGGTTAGGGATTCATTTATTGTAAATAATGGTTTAGTAGATATTTTTTTTATTATCAATGAGGGTAGTCAGTATTTTTTGAAAGATGTAAAGATCGTGGGCCTCAATTCTGTAAATAATGCTAAAATATTGGCAAAATTAGGCTTATTTAAAGGACAGCCATATAATCCGATTAAAATTAATAAGAAGCTATCAATAATTGATGAAGCTCTTCAGGAAAAGGGAAAAATTTTTGCAACAATAAACGTTGAGCAGGTTATTGAAGATTCGGTTCAAATTATTATTCAGGTTAATGAAGGAAAAAATATCATTATTAATGATTCCTGGATTAGCGGTGCTGAACGCATAGATACATCATACGTCAGAAATGAAATTGAATTCAAAAAAGGTGAGCTTTTTAATAAAAAGAAAATTGATAAAACAAAACGTAATCTTCTTCAAGTCGGATTCTTTTCATCGGTAAATATAATCGCACACCCAATCATAGATCAGGACTCAATAGTAAATTTAGAGATAAGACTAAGAGAGTTTAAAAATGTTGGTGAGACTGCTATTGAGTTTGGTTTGGATGAAATTGAATATGTCCCTGGTGTGCGTTCATTAGTAGGCCTAGGTGGATCTATAAATTGGACAGATCGCATGATTTTTGGAACTAAAAATAGATTTGAAACCGATGGAAGTGTTGTCCTTCCCACAGAAGAGGGTTTTATTTTTCCTAGATTAGGCATTGATGTTAAAATCTCAAATCAAAGACCATTATCGATCAATTTTCCAACTCAAATAAAATTATTCTTTCAACAATTTAAAAACTTTGGCGATGAATATGGACCCTATGTCCGCAGATTTGGTGTTCAATACTCGAATATCTTTAGATGGAACAGGCAAAGATCTTACCTGGATTTAGGGGTGACATTTGAGCGATTTGATGAATCAGCAGCATTTAGTGAGGATATTGAGCAAAGAAAATTCAAGATTCATTTAAATCAAGATAACAGAGACAATCCTATAAATCCAAAAAGTGGTAATGTGATTATTGCGCGATTAGATAGCTACGGAGGGCCACTGGGAGGTAATAGATCATATGTAAAGTATAGTATTGATTTTAGAAATTATGTCACTATTTTTAATTATATAACACTAGCTGCCAGGTTAAATAGCGGAGCTATAGCAGGGTGGTCAGATGCCTATGATCAATATGAAACTATTTTGTTTGAAAAATTTTATCTTGGCGGTAGCAATACTCTTAGGGCAATAAGACCGCTCCGTTTTTTAACAAATCAAACGGATAATTATGATAATGATGGGGATGGTGTAATTGATGAGGAAGATGAGTCAAATAGTATTCCATCTGGCAAAACAGCTATGCTCCTAACCAATTTGGAATTAAGATTTCCATTACCTTGGAAACTAGGAGGCGTATTTTTTGCAGATGGTGGAAATATTTATAACTCTTCTGCCCAAATAAATTACAATGATCTTTTTTGGAACTATGGATTTGCAATCACATTAAATCTTCCAGTAGGCCCTATAAGGATAGATTATGCTCAAGACTCAAAGGATTCTAGTATTAATCAGATTCAATTAGGTTTTTTATATGCATTTTAAATTTTTATGATCAGAATTATATTAAATCAATATAGTCACTAAATATAAAATTCTTATAAATTTAAGTATTACAAATTCGAGTTTATAATGAAGAACATTTTTACAATTTTAATTATTCTCTTTTTTTGTTCTTGCGATACATTTAAATCGGTGGATGAATATTTTTTAGAAGCTGAACAAATGCGTAGTGAAGGAAAGCCGAAAGAGGCTTTAAGGGTATTAAATAAAATAATTAAAAAATTCAGTAATGATATTAAAGCTTCTGATGCACAATATCTCATTGCTGAAATTTATTATAGAGACTTACAGGACTTTTCTAAGTCTATAATTGAGTATGATAAATTTTCTGAAAAACACCCAAATAACGATAAAGTCCCATTCTCTTTATTTATGCAGGGTTACATTTATTCAAATGAGCTCAAAGAGTATGACTCTGCAAGGGTATTATACAATAAGTTTATAAAATTATACCCGAATCACGAAATGGTAAAAGATGTAGAATTTGAAATTAAATATATGGGATTTGAACTAAATCAAATTCCTGAACTAAAACATTTAACAGAGTAAAAAATATGTCAGAATTTAGCTTATCCGAAATAAATGAACGAATCGCCAAAGATTCAAAATTTGTACCCCTATTGAAAAAAGCTATTAGTCAAGTTATCGTAGGTCAAAATGAATTAATCGATAAAATATTGATTGGTATGTTGGCAAATGGCCATATACTTCTTGAAGGGGTACCGGGTTTGGCAAAGACCCTTACCGTAAATACTCTTGCTAAATCAATAAATACAAGTTTTCAGCGTATACAGTTTACCCCAGATATGCTTCCTGCTGATTTAATTGGCACCTTAATATTTAACCAAAAAACAAGTGGTTTTGAAACAAGAAAGGGTCCAATTTTTTCAAATATTATTTTAGCAGATGAAATAAATCGAGCGCCATCTAAAGTGCAAAGCGCTCTTTTGGAAGGAATGCAAGAAAGGCAAGTGACAATCGGTGAATCAACTTATAAGCTAGGGAATCCATTTTTAGTCCTAGCTACACAAAATCCGATTGAACAGGAAGGAACATATCCACTCCCTGAAGCTCAGATAGATAGGTTTATGATGAAATTAAAAGTTGATTATCCCAATAAAGATGAAGAACGTCATATTTTAAGATCATCCGCAAGGACAGATATTGTAAAGCAAAAAAAATCAACAATAAAAGCAACTTCAATTATTAAAGCTCAAAAAGCAATTAACGACATTTATGTTGATGAAAAAGTTGAGGATTATGTCCTTAATTTAGTTTTTGCTACTCGCAATCCCGCTAAGCACGATCTTGAAGATCTTTCGCAACTAATACAGTATGGCGCAAGTCCGAGAGCTACAATAAATTTAATTTTAGCATCAAAAGCCAGAGCCTTTTTGGAAGGAAGGGGTTATATAACTCCAGAAGATGTAAGATATATTGGTATTGATGTTTTGCGCCATAGAATAATACTAACCTATGAAGCTGAAGCAGAGGAATTAACATCTGAAGATATAATTCAAAGGTTATTCGATTGTATCGAAATCCCTTAATTTTTTTGCAACTCTAAGTAAATAGATCGTTTTACAGTTATAATATGATACCAAAAAGGATAATTCAAAAGGTAAAGCATATAGAAATACGAACAAAAGGTTTGGTTAATGACCTTTTCGGGGGCGAGTATCATTCTGCATTTAAAGGCCAGGGGATGACATTTTCAGAAGTAAGGGAATATTATCCTGGAGACGACATAAGGATGATCGATTGGAATGTAACCGCCAGGAATAATACCCCTTTTGTTAAAATCTATGAAGAAGAAAGAGAGCTTACAGTATACATTATGGTAGATGTAAGCTATTCTGGAGGATTTGGTACAGTTAACCAGCTAAAATCAGATCTTGCCGCAGAAATTGCTGCAGTTTTGGGATTTTCAGCAATAAAAAACCAAGACAAGGTAGGATTAATATTATTTAGCTCTGAAGTTGAAAAATATATTTCCCCTCAAAAAAATAAATCTCATATACTTAGATTAATCAGGGAAGTACTTTTTCATAAATCATCCAAAAAAGGTACCGCAATTCGCAATGCAATAGATTTTTTAATGAATGTATCAAAAAGGAAAGCGGTCGTTTTTTTGATCTCAGATTTTATAGATAATGGATTTTGGAGCTCACTAAAACTCGCAAATAAAAAGCATGATTTGATTGGAATTCGAATTTATGATCCTGCTGAAATAAGCCTACCCGACCTTGGTTTGATTAAAATGTTTGATCCGGAAAATGAAAATGAGTTTTGGGTAGATACCTCATCAAAAAAAGAAAAAAAACTATCAAAAAAATCGATTAGTGAAAATTGGGAAAAATTTAATGATAACTGTAAGAAAAATAAATTTGATGTAATCAATATTTCAACAAACGAAGACTATGTTGAGCCGATTATGAATTTCTTTAATCGAAGAGAAAGACGGTCTTAATTCTCTGAAAAAGTCTATTATTATTTCCATCCTTTTTTTAAGTGCTTGTTCAAAAGAAAAATCATTCAATTCTATTGAGCTTATCACTGCGGTAGATACATTGCAAACCACAATAGGTGAGCCAATAAAATACTCATTGTATGTTAATCATCCTGATTCAAATTTAATTCAATTTCCTCAATGGAATTTTGATAATTCTATAGAATTGAGAAGCTTATTGACTAAACTTGAAAATAATTCCACTATTGCTGAACTAGAAATTGTTTTTTGGGATACAGGCTCTATAGCTATTCCTGAATTAAATTTAAATATTTTGAATAAAGATAGCTTATTATTGTATTCAATGGCTTCTGAAGAAATAGTTATTGATATTTTATCAATTAAAGAAAAAAACCCTGATTTAATAGATATTTCAAATGATATATTGCCCATTAAGGAACCAGTACCAGTTAATTTAAAAAGATCATTTACTCGCCTCCTTCAATTTATTTTACTTTTTTTTATTTTATTAAGTATCATCCTTCTTTGGAAAAAAAGATTAAAAACATCAAAAATAGATGATCTGCAGCCATTTAAAACTGAAAATTCTATATCTATTGCAAAGAAAAAATTAGAAGATTTGAAAAGCTCTGACTTAGCTAAAAAAAGTCATAAAAAAGATTTTTACATCAAATTATCGTTTATTATAAGAGAATATATTGAAAAAAGTTTTTTCATACGAACACTTGAGATGACAACTGATGAATTAGAGCAAAATAGGAGTATTTTTCCGTTCGATGAGCATTTAATCAATAATTTAATTAAGATTTTATCTATGTCAGACTTAGTTAAGTATGCGAAATATGATAATAGTAGAGATAAATGCCTTTTAGAGTTGGAGGATGCCATTGATTTTGTAGATAAATCTTCAAGCTATTTATTCAAAATAGAAGAATTCCAAAAAATTATAAAAAAAGAAAATTAAGTTATATATTTCACCCCTTTTAAGGAAATAAAATGGCAAATACATCTGATATAAAAAATGGATCGGTTATTCTTCATAAAAATAAACGAATGAAAGTTGTCGAATTTCTCCATGTTAAGCCTGGAAAAGGACCTGCTTTTGTTCGTACAAAACTAAAAGATATATCTTCCGGAAAAATAATTGATGAAACCTTTAATGCAGGTGTAAAATTAGAGTTTTTAAAAATAGAGGCCAAAGAAATGCAATTTCTTTATAGTGACTCTGATTCTTATATCTTTATGGATAGCGCAACCTATGAACAGTTTAATGTATCTAATGATCAAATTAATGATAATCGGAATTATTTAAAACCTGGCATGAATGTTGATCTATTATTCGATAATGATGAAGTTCTTGATATTAGATTACCTGCGCATATCGTACTTGAAGTTATTGAAACAGAACCTGGTGTTAAGGGCAATACTGCAACGGGAGCCACTAAGCCTGCTACTGTCGAGACCGATTACACTATCCAAGTTCCATTATTTATTGATAATGGTGACTTGATTAAGATAGATACGCGTTCTGGAGAATATATTGAAAGGGTTAAAACTTAATCGTATCTTCTAATCGTTATACATAAAATTTTTACGAGAAACCTATGTGGCAAAATAAATTAAAAGAAATTATTTATATTCTAGAAAATAGTGATGTCAATGAGATTGAAATCAACTTTTGGGGTAGAAAATTCAGAGTGGTAAAGTCCCCCGCAATAAATGTTGTAGATGAAAATTCTAAAAATAATTTTTCAGATTTTTCTAAAAAAATGGAGAAAACAGAATCAAAAGTAAGCTCAGTTGATAGCTCATCTTCATCTATTGCTAATGAAATTCTATCACCTATGCCCGGAACGTTTTATGCTGCTCCTTCACCAGATGCGGATGCTTTTATCAAAAAAGGTGCTCAAGTAAAAAAAGGTGATATCTTATGTATTATTGAAGCTATGAAAATAATGAATGAAATTGAAGCTGAGCACAGTGGTGTAATATCAGAAATACTTATCAATAATGGTGAACCTGTAGAGTATAATCAGCCCCTGTTTAAGATAAATCCTTCTTAATAAATGTATAAAAAAATTTTAATTGCAAATCGCGGCGAGATCGCCTTGCGTATTATACGCGCATGCCATGAGTTAGGAATCCATTCAGTTGCTGTTTACTCAACTGCTGATAAGAATTCTTTGCACACCAAATTTGCAGATGAAGCTGTTTGTATTGGACCGCCTTTAAGTGCTGATTCATATCTAAGTATTCCAAATATAATTTCCGCAGGTGAAATAACTAATGCTGATGCTATTCATCCAGGCTATGGTTTTTTAGCAGAGAATGCTGATTTTTCAAAAATATGCGATGACAATGGCTTTGCATTTATTGGTCCTAAGCCTGATATAATTGATGCTATGGGTGATAAATCAAAAGCAAAAGAAACTATGAAATCTGCTGGGGTACCTGTCATTCCTGGAAATGAAGGCATATTATCAAATCCCGAAGAAGCTAAAAAAATTGCTAAAGATATTGGATACCCTGTAATGCTTAAGGCATCCGCTGGGGGTGGCGGTCGTGGAATGAGATTGGTATATGATGAAAATGAAATTGAAAGCGCCTTCACCACTGCAAGCTCGGAAGCCTTGAATGCTTTTAGTAATGGCGACATGTATATTGAAAAATTTGTTGAGAATCCTCGTCATATTGAAATACAGATATTAGCTGATACAAATGGTAATGTAGTTAGCTTGGGAGAACGTGAATGCTCTATTCAAAGAAGATATCAAAAATTAATTGAAGAATCTCCATCTCCTGCGGTCAATGAAAAATTAAGAAAAAAAATGGGTGATGCGGCAATCGCTGGAGCTAAAGCTGTTGATTATGTTGGCGTAGGTACAGTAGAATTTTTATTAGATAAAAATAAAGACTTTTATTTTATGGAAATGAATACAAGAATTCAAGTTGAGCATCCTATAACAGAGATGGTAACAGGCGCTGATTTAATTAAATGGCAAATTAAAACTCATTTTGGTGAAAAATTTCCTGATTATTTATACAAAATGAAACTTAGAGGGCATTCAATCGAGTGTAGAATTAACGCTGAAGATCCAGCTAAAAATTTTGCTCCTTCAGCTATACCTATTTCTAGTTTCCATATGCCAGGAGGCAAAGGTGTTCGTATTGATTCCCATGCTTATGCAGGGTATGAAATTCCTCCATTCTACGATTCATTGCTGGGTAAGCTAATTGTACATTCACCAGATAGAAAATCAGCAATAAATCGGATGGAAAGAGCATTGGAGGAAACAATTATTGAAGGGCCAAAAACTACCGTACCATTTCATCAAGCGATTATGAAGGATCAGAGGTTTAGATCTGGTGATTTTGATACAAACTTTTTAAATAATTTTAAATATAATGATGGGGAAAAATAGTTATGAATACACCTAACGATATTAAATATACTAAAGAGCACGAATGGGTATCACTTGATGGAGAAACTGCTACGATTGGAATTACGGATTATGCGCAAAGCCAATTAGGCGACATTGTTTTTGTTGAATTTCCAGATATTAATTCTGAAATTAACCAAAATGAAACTTTTGGTGTAATTGAAGCGGTAAAAACCGTTGCAGATTTATTTGCCCCAGTTTCTGGAGAAATTATAGAAGTTAATTCATCGTTAGAGGATAGCCCAAATTTTATCAATTCAGACCCTTATGGATCAGGATGGATAATCAAAATAAAAATAAACGATTCAAATGAATATAATGGATTGATGTCAAGCGATGATTATGAGGAGCATATACAATGACGCTTGATATTCGTCAGATTATCCAAAATAGCGCTGATGTTAAGCTTCAAATGTTGCAAGAATGTGTTGATGAAATAGCTAGAGCATCTAAAATGATGATTGATTCTATAAATAATGGTAAAAAGATTCTATGGTGTGGCAATGGTGGATCAGCAGCAGATGCTCAGCATATGGCAGCCGAGCTAATGGGAGGATTAAGGAGTCATACCAGAACGCCGATACCATCTATAGCGCTTACTACAGATTCTTCATTTATCACCGCCTGGTCAAATGATTCTAGCTATGAAGAAATTTTTTCAAGACAAATTGATGGAATAGGAAATTCTGGTGACATTTTGGTGGCTATATCAACTAGTGGAAACTCAATTAATGTTTTAAATGCTATCAAAACAGCTAAATCAAAAAAAATTAAAACTATAATTTTGACTGGAAAAAAACAGGGCAAAATGAAAGGGATGGGTGAAGTTTTAATTTCAATACCATCCGATGATACCCAGCGAATTCAGGAGTGCCACCTTTTAGTTGAGCATATTTTATGTGAGCTAACTGAACATAGTGTTTTAGGGTAATTATGCGTGAGTTCATAAGAGAATTTCTTGAATTATTAAGAGTCGAACGGGGCCTAGCAAAAAATTCAATTTTATCATACAAAAGAGATCTAAAGAAATATCATTTGTTTATAGAAAAGCGTCAAAGATTAGATGATATTACTAAAGTTACCCAAAGAAATCTAAGAGCATATATACGCTATTTAAATGCTGAAAAAATTTCAGCTAACTCTATTAAGCGTGCAATTTCTTGCATTAGAACCTACCACAAATATTTAGCCTCAGAGGGTAAGATGAGCAATAACCCCGTTTTGCAAATTGATACCCCAAGGGTTCCCAGAAAACTTCCTAGCGTTCTCAATGTAGAGGAAATTGATAGAATACTACATTTCATTCCTAAAAAAGCTCCAATGGCTATGAGAGACCTTGCCATCTTTGAAATGATGTATTCTTGTGGCCTTCGCGTAACTGAGTTATGCAATTTTAAAATAGCCAATATTCTTTGGGATTCAGAAATGATTCGCGTTGATGGCAAAGGAGATCGTCAAAGATTTGTACCAATTGGCCCGATTGCTAGAAAAAATTTAAAAAATTATATCAATAAAGAAAGACCTGCTCTCGCTGAAAAAAACCCTAATACAGGTGAGCTCTTTTTGAGTCGAAATGGTAGAAAGCTAACCAGGATGATGATTTGGATTTTATTAAAAAAATGGGCGAACACAGCTGAAATTACAAAAGATATAAGCCCTCATACCCTAAGACATTCATTTGCTACACATCTGCTTGAAGGTGGAGCTGATTTAAGATCAGTTCAGGAAATGCTGGGACATGCAGATATTTCAACAACACAGATCTATACTCACCTTGACAAAGAACACTTAAAAGAGGTGCATCGCACCTTTCACCCAAGATTTGACTAATGTTATTACGATTATTCGACCAACCAGAAGTTTTAGTGCTTTTAATTCCCATTTTACTTTTTGCTTTATCTTTTCATGAATTTGCTCATGGTTGGGTGGCAAATAAACTCGGTGATCCAACTGCAAAATATCAGGGACGCCTAACACTTAATCCTACTGCTCATTTAGATCCACTTGGATCATTGATGATACTATTTGTTGGATTTGGATGGGCAAAGCCTGTACCTGTAGACTCAAGATATCTAGCAAATCCAAGAACAGATTTGATGAAAATAGCATTTGCTGGTCCAGCCTCAAATCTTTTACTCGCTTTTATTGGTGGCACCCTATTAAGAATAATAGGTTTCAAAATGGATCCATATTCAACAATATTACATTATTTTACTATAATAAATATTTCGCTAGCTGTTTTTAATATGATTCCAATTCCCCCTCTAGATGGATCGCAAGTATTTTCTGGAATTATGATTAGAAAAAATCCACAATTAGTAATGAATCTTCAAATGTATGGCCCACAAATCTTATTAGGTTTAATCTTGTTTGGAATGTTTACGGGTGTATCTATAATATGGATTGTGATGAGTCCTTTTGTTAATTTTTTCTATATATTATTTTCAGGTCTTTAAATGAAAAGACTTTTCAAAAGAATAATTCCAATTCGTAGATATAAAAGATCATTAATTAGTACAATCTTATCACTAATCGTAGTAGCTCTAATGATGAATTATCTATTAAAAATTTCTCAGGTTGCAGAATGAAGCTAATTGAATGTGTTCCAAATTTTAGCGAAGGCCTGAATAATGAGGTTATATCTTCGATTGCACGGTCAATTGAAGATGTTGAAGGTATTTCCTTGCTAGACATTGATCCTGGGCGTGATACAAATCGTACAGTTGTAACTTTTGTAGGCCCCCCTGATGCGGTAAAAGAAGCAGCATTTCAATCAATAAAAATTGCTTCTGAGTTAATTGACATGTCAAAGCATAAGGGCGCTCATCCTAGGATGGGAGCCACTGATGTATTTCCACTTATCCCTATTTCAGGAGTATCTATTGAAGAATGTGTTGATTTATCGCATGAAATTGGTCAAAGAGTAGCTAATGAGCTAAATATCTCAGTATATCTTTATGAAAAATCAGCTACTAATTCAAAAAGATCTAACTTAGCTGATATTAGAGCTGGAGAGTATGAGGGTTTATCTAAAAAACTTAAAGATCCTAAATGGAAACCAGATTATGGTCCGTCTGAATTAAATCATAAAGCAGGAGCGACTGCAATTGGTGTGAGAAATTTTTTGGTTGCCTACAATATCAATCTTAATACAAAAGACCAGCGTTTAGCTACGGATATAGCTTTTGAACTTAGAGAAAAAGGCAGGAGTAAGCGTAAACCAAATCCAGCCTCACCAAACTTACTTGATGGAGAAATTGTAAGAAACGATGATGGATCCCCAGTAAAAATCAAAGGGATGTTCAAAGATGTAAAAGCGGTTGGTTGGTATATTGAGGACTACAACCGTGCTCAAATATCAATTAATTTTAACAATTATAAAGAGTCATCAATCCATGATGTTTTTGATGCAGCGTGTGAACTAGCAATGAAGCGCGGCGTAAGAGTAACTGGGAGCGAGTTGGTTGGTTTAATTCCACTAGATGCCTTGATCATGGCTGGCAGATTTTATTTAAAGAAACAGAATTCTTCACTTGGTGTATCTGAAAAAGAAATTATTGAAGTTGCGGTGCAGTCATTGGGGTTAAATGATTTGGAGAAATTCAACCCAACCAAAAAAATAATCGAATATGCGATGCGATCTGAGGGAGATAAGCTGGTTGATTTATCAACATCGGAGCTAATTGATGAAATATCTACAAATAGC
Source organism: Fidelibacterota bacterium (assembly GCA_036166315.1). Lineage (GTDB taxonomy): Bacteria > Fidelibacterota > Marinisomatia > Marinisomatales > TCS55 > TMED108. The sequence continues at coordinate 1,835 of JAYZHS010000005.1, read as the reverse complement.
CCTGCCCCGGGCGGTGGCTCTGTCTCTGCGTTATTAGGCTCACTGGGCGCATCATTATGCTCAATGGTAGCCTCTCTCACATTTCAAAAGAAAGACTATATTCACCTAAGAGAAGAAATGAGTGAATTGGGAGTTGAAGCGCAATCATTAAAGGAAAGGCTTGCTCTTTTAATTGATGAAGACACCAATGCCTTTAATTCAATAATGCTCTCAAATAAACTTCCATCAGCAACGAATGAAGAAAAAAAGATTAAAAATGTATCGATCAAAAATGCCTATCAATTAGCCATTGATATTCCATACGAGGTTGCATCTTTATGTTTAAAGATTTTACAGCTGTGCGCTCCGCTCACTAAAAAAGGAAATCCAAACTCAATTAGCGATGTTGGTGTTGCATGTGAATCTGCGCTGGCTGGATTTAGAGGAGCATCAATGAACGTAATGATCAATTTATCAGGCCTTAGTGACAAAAATTATCAAACTAAAATGAAACAAAAATTAGATAAAATGAATAAAGAGGTTGAAAAATCATACGAATCAGCTAAATCTGAAATAGACAAAATTATAAATTCATAATGAATGATAAATTTACAGAAGCCATTGATAGAGCTAAATCATATGTATCAAAATTAGCTGAAGAGGAAAATAATCTGCCTTCAAATATTGATTTAAATAAGATTTGGCAACTTAATAGTAGATATATCGTTTCACCAATTGAATCTGCTATTGTAATTATCGACCAGTCCCTTGCGCATCAACGTATTTTATATGATGGCGCAATAAAATCCTTTAATTCATCTTCATTTTCATCTCAAACGTTACTATTTCCAAAGAAACTAAAATTTGAATCTGAAAATTTTTCAGACTTATTAGATGCGTTACCTTATATGAATAGAATTGGTTTTAACATGAAAAAACATGGTAAAAATTCTGTTATAATTGAATCAATACCATCTGAAATGTTATGGGGAAATGAAATTAAAATAGTCAACCAAATGCTTGAAGACTTTAAACTAATGATAAATAAAGAACTTTCTAAAGAAGAAGCAATCGCACTAAGTTTTTCAAATCGAGCATGCATTAAGAATGGTGATAGCTTAAGCAATAGTGAAATGGTTGAATTAGTTAATAGATTATTTGGAACAAATGAACCATTTATTTGTCCGAATGGCAACGTAATACTAATTCAAATTTCGTTAAATGAGATTGAAAATAAATTCAATAGAAAATAATTTCTAGAATTTAAAATGGAAGCAGTTCCTGCAATTATTGGTCCAACAGCTAGCGGAAAAACTACTCTTGCAATTCAATTAGCAAAAAAAATTAATGGTGAAATAATAGGTTTGGACTCGCGTCAAATCTATAAAGATATTTCTATTGGCACAGCCCAACCTAATCCTTCTGAAAAAAAGACTATTAAACACCACCTGATTGGAGTGAAGCCTATAAATGAAACAATAAATGCTGGAGAGTACGCCAAGCTAGTAGTGAGATGTATTGAAAAAATAAAATTAAAAAATAAAATTCCAATTATTTGTGGTGGATCTGGTCTTTATTTTAGAGCAATCTCCAAAGGTATTTTTGAAAGTAGTCGCTCAGAATTAGATGTTAGGAAAAAGCTCGAATTAAAATATGAAAATGAAGGCGGGGTAAAAATGCTAGATCGTTTAAAAGAATTAGATTATGAATACTCAAAACATATACACGTTAATAATAAGAAAAGACTTGTTCGAGCCTTGGAAATATTTGAAATGACAGGAAAAACGCCATCGGTTCATTTTGCTGAGCAAAAGAAGAATTCTGCTCCAGTCCCAAATCTCTTTTCTATTTATTTA
>JAYZHS010000004.1:0-3925 GCA_036166315.1 Fidelibacterota bacterium | reverse complement strand
AAAATAGCATTTGGCTTAAATGAAACGGCTTCATTTCTAGCGCCAAGAGCATTGAGTAAATTATAAATTTTATAATGCAGCAGAACACCTGAAACATTGGACTCTATTTCAAGGTGAACCAAATTATGATTTGAAATATTGTAATTTTTATCAGGATTTTCATGAGCAAATTGCAAAAAAGGATCAAAGGTAAAATTATCTTTGGAATTTGAATAGCTAGCTGACCAAAGGTGAAAATTTATCATCATATTATTCTGGAATAATTGAAATTTTCCTTGAATTCCATTATCAATTTTTGTTCCAAGATTATTAACTGATGAATTCAATGGAGCGTGGATTTGAGAATATGCTTGCCAATTTCTATTGAATGAAAATATTAATCTTGTCCCAGCTAGACTTAGATTATAGTCATAGGAATTACCAGCGCTTAAACTAAGCATAGTAACATAGCTTTTTAGGGCAACTTTTCTTCCACTAATATGGTAATTAAACGCTGAACGCAGTCTTGTCTCAAATTCATTATCGTTCAAAATATTTCTATCAGGATGAGCAGGGTGAGATTGACTAGTCGTTTGAAAGCTTATATCTCCAATTCGTGTATTTTTTTTGTAGTTAAATGAAAATACGTATGGCTGATATAATTCATATTCAGAAAATTGTACCCCTGCCATGATTGAAAAATCGTTATAAAATTTTCTAAAATATAAACTAGACCATCCAACCGATCTAAGCTTGGCCTTGCTACTGAATTGCTGGAATTTTTGACTTAATCCAATTTCGATACCGGTATTATTCTTTAATTGAAAATCAATGGTATTTCTATTTATAAATCGCAAAGAAGAGTCGCTATAGAGAGAATGTATAAGCAATCGATTTTGACTGAATTGGCTTAAATAAGTATCAACGGTCCACCGTTCAAACTGTCTTTGATAACGCAATGCTCCATTAATAATATTATCATTTTCATATCCATTCTGAACCAGATCTGGAAGCCCACTTGAGCTAAGATATCTTGCCGCAGATACCTCAATCTTCTCTTTACTTTTTTTTGCTGAATAATCAATACGATAAGAGTGGTGCAAAGGGCCTCGATTCCTCACCGGATGGATATAGTGTGCAAAATTTCCAAAAGATGCGCGTTTAAATCCGCTAATTTTAATTATTTGATTTTTTGATTGGTATTCAACTCCAATATCTAATTTATCTAGACCATAATCTCCCCTGTAATAGTCAAAAAAGCTTGTGGTTAGATTTGAATCTGGCAATGCTGAAAACGAAGGAAGAATACCTATTTCGCTCATTTGAACTTTTTTTGCTGTATGCCCTCCATACCTTAAAGGGAAAGCTGAATAAGTCCCATCAAAAGTTAAAATTCCTGAAGCCCAAGGCTGATTTGAAAACAAAACGCCTTCATGAATTAATATTCCATTCTGACCTGACCAATCAAAAGGAATAACTATTTGGTCTTGAGAAAAAATACCACTGAAAAAAATTACACTTAAAATCGCTCTTTTCATTATTTTTTTAATAACCTAACTACTCTTGGAACGGTAATTAAAAAAATGAAGGCATTGGATATTTCATGCAATAAAGTAAAACCTAATCCTTTAACTAAAGACGCTAAAACTCCTGCAAATCCCAGACCTGAAAAAAGAGGATAAGATACCAAGGTAAATACGTCATAGATCATTGTAACAAAAAAACCTGTAACTGCTAAAAAAAATAGCTGGTAGGCGTTGAATTCTCTGGTAAAAAAAGCAGGTTTTAACAAGCCTCCAATGAGACCGCATAACGAGATGGAGATTATTTGAGCAAAAAATAATGGAGGAAAACTCAAACCTGAGCCAAGCGGATTTAACCCCGAATAAATACCCATTGCTACAAGACCAACTAAAGCTCCCCACCATAGGTTTAATGTTAGACCTGAAAGGAATATTATTACTGTGATCAATTCAATATTTGGTACCATCATTAATGAATAGCCCATTGCAATAGCCATTGCGCAAAAAATAGCCGCGCGAACTAAATTCACTAATTCCATTTAATTCTTTTTGTAGATCGTAGTTTTAAAAAAGTTATAATGCGAGGTAAAATCTTGGGAATCTTGGTCATCTTGAATAATCTTTTTCATAATACTCATCTGACTATCCAAGCTAGTAATCATACTGACAAGTAAAGCTTCTTTAAACATTGGATTAACCTGACTTTCTCCTTCTTTAAAATTATATTGCGCAAGCATGATGTGTTCAATTTGTAATAGTAGTTCGCTTGGAAATTTTTTGATTTTCTTTGCAGATGCCATTATAATATTTCTACCTAAAGCAACATGACCTAATAAATTACCCGCTTTTGATAAATTAGATTTATAACTCGATTCGATTGCTTCTAATTTTCCAATGTCAAACAGGAAAACTCCAGCAAGGACAAGATCTATATCCAAGCGATAATGTCTTGCTAAAAATTTGCCGGTTCTAGCCAAAGAAAGCGTTTGTTCTAAAAAGCCTGAGCGATAACTGTATTGATGTAAAATTGTCGATGGGTGCTTCATGATCTTTGGCTTATTTGCCATATAGACACTATAAATTAGTTTTTTAATAAAGGGATTTTTGATTGATCTAATTACACCTATTGCTTCATTCCACATTTTTTTAGCATTAAAGCGAGATGTTGGTACAATCAGCGCCGGGTCAAATCCATAACGGGCATAACGTTGAAGAGTTGCTTTATTAATATGTTGAATAACAAGTTGATAATCATCAATAAAAATTTCAACAGAACCTTTTGCAGCAACAGCATCACCAGCTGAGAATTTTTTATCAAGCTCTTTTACCTTATTCCAAATCTTTGCCTGTACTTGGCCTGTTTGATCGCGCAATAGAATATCAATATACAACTCTCCAGTTCGAGTGTGGCGTAGTTTTTTATCTAAGCATAGATAAAAACCCTGCACTGTTTGACCTTCTTTGAATTTTGAAATAGGAACTATATTCTTCATTGTGACTATATTTGACATCTGAAGTTACAACAATAATAATATTTATAAATACACGTGTCGCTAACCTTTAAAGAAATAAACTATGATAATCTGGATGATCTAAAAAAATTAGAATCCGCATTAAAAAATTGGTTTACAAACCCCAAAGAGCTCAATTTTACCGATCCTAGCATGCAATACCCATTTGATATGAAAAAATGGATCAATATCAATTATAAATTAAATAAAATTGAGACTATAGCACTCTATAATGATGACTGGATCATAGGTTTTGGAGGAGTAAAATTTTTTGAAAAATCTAATCGGGCCCACATCGCTCAAATCTATTTAGATTCAGATCATCGAGGAAAAGGGTATAAAAAACAAATGATTGATTATATTGAAGATTTATGTGCGAAAAAAAATGTGAAAAATCTTTCAATAAGCGCAATGAAAAAAGATATGTCCGCTAGAAATCTTTACGAATCAATTGGATACCAAGAGGTTAGTGTAAAGGGTAATGTAATTACTTTAGAAAAAACTAAGCTCTAAAAAATATCATCTATTCAAGTCTTAACAGATAGAGTTTGAAAATTTATTTTTGAATTCTAAATGCAGGGTGACGCGCAAGAGCTTTTCTCATTGGCTCGCTGTATATACGCATTTTTCTAAGATTGGAAGATTTGCTAAATTCTAACTCCCATACCATTTTAATCTCTTCTAAACTACCGCGATCAAGGCGAAATTCGTATTCGAGCATTTCTAAGCAAAAACTTTCGATCTCATCTTCGCACATGTTGAATTCATTTAATAGTTTAAGATTACCATTATCGATTTCATAAGTATAGGCTACCTGATAAAGCCAGGTTCCTTGCCCTATTCCAGGTCCACCGCCAGCATCAGGCCAAAAATCATCGTACTTGTAAGTGACCACTATTTGATCATCTTTCA
>JAYZHS010000003.1:0-5387 GCA_036166315.1 Fidelibacterota bacterium | reverse complement strand
TTTGGCCCCAAGTTTTTAGCATTAATGATCCTGTTCGAGCGGTCACAGTATCTGTACCTGCTGTACCACCATAGATATCATTTCCAGTTTTTTCAATTGATCGATTGGTTTTATCTGCTGGCCAGATGTTCCAACCTGTAAGCGAATCTTCGAAACCAGGATTTGCAAGTACATTGCCTGGAGTAAAAGGTTTGGTCTCATCAAAAATTTGAACTAAAGTATCGTTACCAACATATTCAAACCCATACACACCGCTACCGGCAAGACCATTCTTATTATCAGTAAAATAGTGTGTTGTCCAGACTTCTTGCTTACCATCACCATCTACATCTGTACCTGCAGCCACACCTCTAGTATGTCCACTGCCAGACCATAAATGCTTGCTAGATACTACGGCAAGCTCAGTGAAATGGTTCATTGTAAAATACGCATCTTCCCAATACACACTTCCACCAGAATAACCTTTTTGGCTATGGACGATCACTGCTTGCACTTTTACTGCATTAGCAGGTGCGGTAGCGCTCGTATATAAATAATGCCAATCATCAGTTGATGATGCATCACTCATGGTATCAGATGTGCTTCCAGCAAGTTCCGCCCAGTTCGAGTCAAAGAACTTAATCTGTAGCCAAGCTTGGGAGCCATCTTTAAGTGTGTCTGGTGAATTTGTTCTGCCATACACAGAAAAATTATATACTTTTCCAGCTTCGGTGTCACCTTCATAATAACTTGGGGTTGTATTGTCTGCGCCACTATTCTGACCCCATGTTTTTAGCATTAATGATCCATATCGAGCCGTCACAGTATCTGTACCTGCTGTACCACCATAGATATCATTTCCAGTTTTTTCAATTGATCGATTGGTTTTATCTGCTGGCCAGATATTCCATCCCGATAATGAATCTTCGAAACTAGGATTGGTTAAAATATTTTGTGAAAAAAGAAATGTTCCCATTGATAAGAACATTAAACCTTTAACAATTTTATTCATACCTCTCTCCTTAACTTATTGAATTAAATATTGTTGTTATATACTGTATAAAGTTTGAAGGATTCTAAACATAAACCATCGGTAAACACAATCAAAAATTATTTAAATAATTTTCAATCCTATTTAGTCAAAATGTTTTTATTTTATAATAGGGCTATATTAGAAAAAGGGTAGCTTTTATCTAGCTTTAGGGAGTGAGAGATTAACAAAATTTTCAATTCAATTATTTACACTATCGTTTTAAATGGTATACTGCTATCATCGGCTTTAGCTAATACCGGTAAAATTTCAGGTAAAATTACAGATGCAAAAACAGGTAGCCCTTTACCAGGTGTAAATGTTTTCCTAGAGGATACACCCTATGGAGCTGCATCGGATGAGTTGGGCGAATACGTCATTTTAAATATCCCTCCTGGTAATTATACGGTCAAGGCAAGCTATATTGGCTACGCATCCTACAAAGTAACCAATGTTCGCGTCAGCCTTGATCGCACGACCAATCAAGATTTTGCGCTCAAAGAAGCTGTAATTGAAGGTGAAGAGGTTGTTGTCCTGGCAGATCGACCCCTTGTATATAAGGATCTCACCGCCTCGCAAAAAATTACCACATCTGATGAAATCAAAATAATGCCCGTTGAAACTTTCCTTGGTGTATTGACCACGCAGGCTGGCGTTAATCAAGGGGCTGGTGGTGAATTGCATATTCGCGGGGGCAGATCAAATGAAGTGGGTTACTACATTGATGGCGTTTCGGTAGCAAATCCTTTTTTTACCAATGGGCTTGCCGTAAGCATATCTAATAAAGCTCTGGAAGAGATGAAAGTGGTCTCAGGCGCCTTCAATGCAGAGTACGGTAACGCGATGAGCGGTATTGTGAATTTACAGGTTAAAGATGGCGGGAAAGACTACCATGGAAGTCTTTCCTATCAATCAGGTGATCACCAATCTACCGATACGCAAATATTTACCAATATTGATCAATTTAGTCTGTTCACAAATAAAGTGCTTGAGGGTACCATTAATGGCCCTATGCCATTTATGAAAAATAAAGAACAGTTTACATTCAATCTTAGCGCACGCTATAGCGATAGCGAAGGATATTATTATGGTATAAGAGAGCACACGGTTAGCGATTCGGCAGACTTCAGGAACGATGATAATTGGTACATTGAAATGAATGGCGATAGTAGCTATGTTCCAATGTCACCGAGAAATAACCTTAACCTAATGGGTAAATTTACTTATCGAGTAAGTCCTTTATTAAAGGTATCACTACAGCTTTTACACTCTGGTGGAAAATCGAAATCATATTCTCACATATATAAATATAATCCGGATGGCACCTCCACTGCTCAATCGGCAAATAATAATTATTCAATCAAACTAAACCATGCATTAGGTGCTAGAAATTTCTACGAAGCTAATTTGTCATTTTCAAATACAAATTATATGGGTTATCAATTTAAACCTATCGACCTCAGCTCTGCAGTTCATGAAGATGAAGCAGATCGCTTTGGAGCAGGACAGTATGTGCTTTTTAATCAATTCGAAGATTCATCAAAATACTGGATACTTAATGACTCTAACTATGCCCCTACCTCTAAAATCAAAGGTTCTCCTGCAACCTCAACTTTTTTGTTTGGAGGATCTAATCGCGGACATTCCTATCGGCAATCTAAATCCGTGTCATTTAAATTTGACTTTACTAGCCAAATCAATAACCGACATGAATTAAAAACAGGGATCAATTATCGTTCGGACAACTTAGATGAACGCAATTTTACCGTTCTATATGACAATCAGGAATACCGCGTACCTACAATTCTTCCAGAAAATGATTCTCCTTCCCATAATTATTATAACAATACGGCGGTTTTCTTTTCCGGCTACCTCCAGGATAAAATTGAATATGAAAATTTTATTACCAATCTTGGTATTCGCTATGACCAATTTAATCCGGATGAGGATTTTATAACTGATTTTCTAGACCCTGAAGGAGATAAAAAGAAGGCCAAGAAAAAAGTGATGATTTCACCGCGCGCAGGTGTAGCGTTTCCAATTACCGATCAAGGAATTTTGCATTTCTCATATGGGCATTTTTATCAAATGCCAACCTTGAGGAGGTTGTACAAAAAAAGTATTTTTGGTGCCGGACTTGCTCCAACCATTGGATATGCTGATTTAAAACCTGAAAAGACTGTGTTGTACGAATTTGGTCTACAGCAACAATTAGGACAGATAACCGCAATTGAAATGAGTGCATTTTATAAAGATATTAGAGACCTTCTTGCGGTACAATCTATTCGCTATGAATCACAAAAATACGGGCCATCAAACTATGCTATCTATATGAATAAAGATTACGGAAACGTAAAAGGATATACCTTTAGCCTTACCAAAAGATATGACCCTATATCAAAAACCTCTGCCTTTGTTGATTATACCTATCAAGTCACGGAAGGAAATAGTGTTAATTCAGGCTCATTTTACTACAATGCGCTATCAGGTGAGCAGGAAGAAAAGCGCATTGTGCCATTAGCTTGGGATCAGCGGCATATCTTTAATACAAATTTTTCTGTAGGTGACCCTAGAAATTGGAATTTAGGCATTATTAGTAAGCTATCGAGTGGTTGGCCATATACGCCTAATATTCCAGATGCTAATTATGTACCACAACCCAATAGCGGAAGAAAACCATGGCAATGGCGCGTAGATATGCGAATCCATAAAAATTTTAAAATTAGAAAACTGAATTATATATTTTATATGAAAGTCTATAATCTTCTAGATAGAAGAAATGAGCGTTATGTCTTTGATGATACGGGGCGAGCAGGATATACTTATGTTTTTCAATCAACGCAAGAAACCCAAGGTTTCAAAAACCATTACGGAGAACCTGGAGTGCATGAGTGGTCTGAATACCAGGTAAGACCTCATTATTATACGGCACCTCGATCTATTAATATGGGCTTTTCGGTAGATTTCTAATGAATAGTTTTTCATTCACCAAAACAATTGCAACAATGATAATGATTTTTTCATTTGGTATTGCTCAATCAGAAAAAGTTCGCCGTTTTTCAAACGAATGGAAGAAAAGAGGTCCAGAAAAATCCTGGAATTCAACTGAACATGAATATTTCTACAAATGGCGAGATAATATCAGAAAAAAAAGAGCGCTTTCGGATGATCAAATTCTTCGGCGCCAAAAAGCAATTATCAATGGCAACAAAATCACAACCGAAATTTGGAACTATGGATCCATTTCGAGCCCAGGTAATCGCGTAACAGATATTATTTGGGAAGGCCTAGGGTACGGATATGAATTTGGTCCATTTATTGGTGCAGAGGTTGAAGTTCCCGCTCAAAGCCATCAGGATGCATTCATTAAAACCGATAGCCTGGGAAATCCTGTATTAGATGGCGATGGTAATCCAGTCTGGGCAGCGCGGGTAATTAGCGATGGGCTTGTTTCTTTAGGCGGAGAAATATCTCCTGATGGTAAAACATTTTATGGATGGGAACCTTTGGCCTATAATAATCAAGGGGTTCCTTACGGTGATCCTAATAGTTCTCGTATTCCAACATCAAACGATATTGATCGTGATGGCGATGGCAAGCCTGATAGCTGGCCTGAGGGTTGGTATAATCCTAATCTTAAGCGTTATGTTTGGCCAGGTGCCCTAAGGCAAGGATCGTCCAATTCAGATTTGGAATCATTTTTTGTTGTAGATGATCGCTCCAATAGAGAATTTAAGTACTATCCTTTTTCAGATGATTCAACACGAATGGGGTTAGGAATTGAAATTGAATGCAGATATTATCAATGGTCTAACCCCCTTGCTGAAGATGTCATTTTTCTTATTTATAAGGTGACAAATAAAAGCGAGAAAGATTTAAATGAAGTCATATTTGGTATGTGGGGTGACCCCCATATTGGAGGACCTTCAAACTGGCAAGATGACTTATCTTATTTTGATCGAGACCTAAATATGGTCTATGCGTGGGATGAAGATGGTAAATCAGATGTCGCCGGAAGAAAGCCTGGATATTTTGGATATATTTTTCTTGAAAGCCCTGGAGACCCTTATGATGGAAAAGATAATGATGGAGATGGAATGGTTGATGAAAGCAGGAACAATGGTATAGATGATGATGGCGATTGGGATCCAAATAAGCATGACCTAGGAGTTGACGGCTTACCAAACACTGGTGACTTTGGGGAAAACGATGGATCGCCAACTGCAGGAGACCCTTTTGATATAAGACAACCTGGCGAACCTAATTTTGAATGGACAGATTTGGATGAATCCGATATGATAGGGTTAACCAGTTTTGCCGCACCAGACTTTGGAGGCAATAACCGCATTTCAAAAGATGACTTTATCTACACCAGCTA
>JAYZHS010000002.1:0-8377 GCA_036166315.1 Fidelibacterota bacterium | reverse complement strand
AACGTAGAAGGTGTGCTTGGGCATTTAAAGTACGCGATTTTTTACTTGATGTGCGGTTTAGCTGCAACGATATCTCAACTACTTATCAACCCAAATTCAACCATACCTATGGTTGGGGCTTCGGGGGCAATTGCTGGAGTTCTTGGAATGTATATGATTAGATTTCCACATGCTCGTGTTCATGTTTTTGCATTCATCATTATATTTTTTACAACATTTAGAGTTCCGGCAATGTTCGTGTTGGGATTCTGGTTTTTTAATCAATTAACTAATGGATTTGGTAGTTTAGGATTTGACACCACAGGGGGTGTTGCTTGGTTTGCACACATTGGCGGATTTATTGCGGGGGTTATGCTAAACCAAGCATTTAAACATATTCGATTTGAATAAGGAAAATAATTTAGTGATATGAAAAAAAGATTTTTACTTCTTTTATTTTTATTTCTTTTAGTTGGTTGCGAAGAACAAGTAAGTGAAAATTGTCAATCAACGTCCAATGGGAGAGGAAAGGTTTTATCGGTGTTGCCTTTAGGTACAATCAGCTCATCGTATCTCTCAAATTTTTTAAATGATAATAATATTGATATTGGTGTGCGCCCAGAAAATGATGTCAAAATCTATAGCATTGTATATGAGACTATTGACTGGGATGGAATAGTACGTCAAGCATCTGGTGCAATCTATGTTCCAGACATTGAAGAGAAAATTGAATTTCCTCTTTATTCTGGGCAACATGGGACTGAATCAAAAAGGAGTAACGTCGCATCGATCATTCCTCTGCGAGCTTTCGATGCAATGTTCATGGCTTCGATAGGCTATATCGGATCTTCTCCTGATCTATTGGGGTTAGGCGTTTCAGATGATGTCGTTCATCCTTATGTACATAAATTTGTGGCTGAGGCAGTAGTGGACAAAATTCGTGCAGTGAAAAATTTCTTATGCGATAAGGGCATCAATGAGAATGGTCAATTATTTATTGCAGGCTATTCAGAAGGAGGGTATGTAGCGATGGCAACACATCAATTGATCGAACAAAAATATGCGGATGAATTTCAAGTAACTGCGTCTGCCCCAATGGCAGGTCCTTATGATATGTCATTTTCTAGCAAAAGAATTCTTTCAATTAATTCCTATCCTCAGCCAGGATATATCTCATTTACCTACATGTCCTACAATACAATTGAAAAGCTTAACAGGCCAGCAAGCGATCTCTTTCAAAGTCCTTATGCTGAACGTATTCCAGATTTAATGGATGGATCGAAAAGCATTGGCGAGGCAAATAGTTATTTAACCAATGTTATCAAAGATCTATTTTCAGAAAAGTTTCTAACTGAATTTTTAGGTAATGGCGAAACAGAATTAAAAGAAAGTTTTGAAAAAAATAGTCTGCTAGACTGGAAACCCAAAGCTCCGATCAAATTATTTCATGGCGATAATGATGATGAAGTTAATTATAACAACTCAGTGATAGCGTATGATAATCTAAAAAGCAATGGAGCTGATATTGAACTTATTACCATTGATGGCGGTAGTCATTCTGGTTCAATTTTCCAGTCATACTCCCAAGCGCTAGATTGGTTTAATATTTTAAAAGAGGAATGAGCATAAAACCCTCTACCAAACAAACTCCATTAGTAATAGGCATATCTGGAGGAAGTGGATCCGGAAAAACTATGATCGCAGAAAAATTAAAAAATGAATATGGAGAAAAACTTGCCCTAGTCATAAATCAGGATGCATATTATAAAGATTTATCTCATATGGACTTTGATAAAAGATGCAATCAAAACTTTGATCACCCAGATGCAATTGATTTTGATCTATTTATTTTTCATATTAAACAGCTCATAAATAAACAAGCAATTGATTTACCAATTTATGATTTTTCCAAACATTTACGCTCAAAAGAAATAATGAGCATCAAACCGCAACCCATAATTATCATTGATGGTACGCTTATTTTTACGCATGCTGAACTAAATCAAATTATTAATCTTAAAATTTTTATTAATATACCTGATGATCAGCGATTCGCCTATCGGATGCAAAGAGACACCAAAGAGCGTGGAAGAACTGTTGAATCGGTAACCAAGCAATACAGCAAATCTGTACGACCAATGTATGACGAATTTATTTTTCCCTCTATGAAAAATGCTGATTTAATTATAGATAATAAAAAAGGCTATGCTCAGTCAATCGTATCAATCAAAAATGAAATTAATAAAATTTTAATTTAAATTTATCCATGAATCAATTTACAGGTATTATAGGAATAGTCGTTTTGCTCGCTATAGCATATGCTATGTCTGATAATAGAGAGAAAATAAATTATAGGACTGTAGCATGGGGACTAGGGCTGCAAATCATGTTTGGGGTCTTAATTTTAAAAACACCCATCGGTCGACCCATTTTTTCTTTTGTTGATAAAATGATATCAAAATTAATTGGTTTTGCAGATAAGGGAAGTGAATTTGTTTTTGGTTCGCAGGTTAATAATATTGGATTCCACCCAGCATTTGAGAGTATAGCTTTCAGGCTTCTGCCAACTATTATATTTTTTTCTGCTCTTATTTCAATTCTATACCATTATGGAATTATCCAATTTGTAATAAAATATATTTCTCGCTTAATGCAAAAAACCATGCGTACTAGTGGCGCAGAAACATTAAGCGTAAGTGCAAATATATTTGTTGGTCAGACTGAGGCTCCATTAATGATAAGGCCTTTCGTAAACAAAATGACAAGGTCTGAATTGGCTGCAGTTATGATTGGAGGTTTTGCTACTGCAGCAGGAGGCGTTTTAGCAATCTATGCAAAATGGCTTGATAATATTCCAGGTATTGCAGGTCATCTGATGTCTGCATCATTAATGTCGGCTCCAGCAGCATTGGTTATCGCAAAAATAATTTATCCTGAAACTGATAAAACCAATTCTAATCCAGTGCAACTTGAATCTGATAAAACCAGTGTCAATGTTATGGATGCGCTAGGGAATGGAACAATTATTGGTCTCAGGTTAGCTGTTAATGTTGGGGCAATGCTAATTTCATTTATATCTATAATAGCTTTAGTAAACTATTTCTTAGGAATTTTCGGATTAACAATTGAATCAATATTAGGTATTATATTTCAACCGTTAGCATGGGCAATGGGTATTCCCTGGAATGAATCCAGCCTTGTAGGTTCGTTAATGGGAAAGAAGATTGTATTTACTGAATTTGTAGCATTTTCTGATTTAAAGCTATTGATAGCGAATAATCAGATTTCTGAAAGAGCTGCAATTATAACTAGCTATGCACTTTGTGGCTTCGCTAATTTTGGCTCGATTGGGATTCAACTAGGTGGAATAGGTGGAATTGCTCCGGATCGTAGGAAAGATATAGCACAGTTAATATTTAAAGCAATGATTGGTGGAGCGCTGGCCTCTTGGTTAACAGCTACCCTAGCAGGAATTCTGATTTAATTATAAGATAGACATAAGATGAATCTAATATTTTTAGGACCACCTGGCGTAGGAAAAGGAACACAAGCAGGACATGTTTGCGAACATTATGGAATAATCCATTTGTCCACTGGAGATATGCTTAGATCTGAAATAAAAGAGTCAAGTGAAGTAGGGAGGATTGCTAAATCCTATATTGATAAAGGGGCACTAGTTCCAGATAACGTATTATTAGATATTATAAATCTAAGGCTTGGTAAGGATGATGCTAAAAATGGATATCTACTGGATGGTTTTCCAAGAACAATTCCTCAGGCTGAAGGTCTTGATGATATAATGAATAGTAAAAAACATAAGCTTGATGTAGTGGTCAGTTTGGTTGCAGAAGAAAATGAATTAATCCAAAGATTAATTAATAGAGGTCAAGACTCTGGTCGTACTGATGATACTCCTGAGATTATCAAACAACGACAAGAAGTATACTGGAACCAAACGGCTCCATTAATTGATTTTTACTCAAACAAAAATGTGCTTGTTGAAGTTGATGGTATTGGCAGTATCCCTGAAATAAAAAATAGAATATTTGTGGCATTAGATAACTATGCTTAAGGTCGGACTTACAGGGGGTCTTGGTAGCGGGAAAAGTACAGCAAGCAAGTTTTTTGAATCAATGGGAGCATACATCCTAGATGCTGATGAAGCTGCAAAAAACTTAATTGATAATAATAAAAAGGTGCAAAGTGAACTAATTAAAGAATTTGGGACTGATATTATTGATATATCTGGAAAGATAGATAAAAAAAAATTAGCTAGAATTGCTTTTCAGGATGAAGATCATCAGCAAAGGTTAAATTATGTAGTGCATCCTCATATACATCAAGAAATTGATAAATGTTTTCAGAAAATTCTTGATGCTGGAAAGCATGAGCTTTTTATTGTTGATGCGGCATTAATTTATGAATCTGGTTATGATGCACATCTTGATTATGTTATTGTTGTTTCTGCGCAATTAAAGCACCGAATGGAAAGAGCTTTGGATAGAAAAACTCTTTCAAGGGATGAAATATTAAAACGTATTGAATTCCAGTGGCCTGAAGAAGATAAAACAAATATTGCAGATTACGTTATCCATAATGATGGAACTGAGCTTGAACTAAAAAATCAAATTGATGAACTTTATAATACCTTAGTATAAAAAATAAGTTGATTAAGAAGGGTCTATTATAAATTAGTTTTCCAGACTTGAATATGAATACAAGAGAAAAATTCACTTATTATTTTCTTCATTTTCTTTCTAGATATTTGAATAAAATATCAGATAGAAAAAGGGAATGGTATGCAAATAAATTAGCTGCATTTGCATATAAATATTTACCTATTAGAAAAAATGAAGCCTATAAAAATATTAAGCTAGCCTTTCCT
This sequence comes from Fidelibacterota bacterium, assembly GCA_036166315.1. Taxonomy (GTDB): domain Bacteria; phylum Fidelibacterota; class Marinisomatia; order Marinisomatales; family TCS55; genus TMED108. The sequence goes on along the minus strand of JAYZHS010000002.1, from coordinate 3,513 downwards.
AATCAAAATCATCAGTGGTTAATGAAAGTACTCAAGGGTTCTTATAAAACAGCTGTACAAAATTTTATTGATTTTTTAGCTGTTTCCACAACAGTGCATACAACAGTTTTTACAATCAAAAATAAAAATGTTCTAGATGAGGCACTTGACAAGAACAAGGGGGTTTTATTAATTACCGGTCATTTTGGCTTATGGGAAAAATGGGGTGCATGGCTCGGTAAAAATAAGTATCCATTATGGGGTATAATTCAACGTCAATCAAATCGAGGTTCTGATTTATTTTTTAAAGAAATCAGAGAATCATATGGCATGAGTCATATATATAAAACATCGTCTGTTGATCAATCATATAAAATATTAAAACAAAATCAAATTCTTATACTAGCAAGCGATCAAGATGCAAAAGATAAAGGTGTTATTGTAAATTTTTTCAACCATAAAACATCGGTCCCAAAAGGGGCTGCTTTATTTCATCTAAAAACTGGAGCTGCTCTTATTTTTTCTGTTAGTACAAAAAATACAGATGGTTCTATGACAATATACTTTGAGGAATTAAAAATAGAAGATAGTCCTACTGTAGAATCAATAACACAAGCCTATACAAAAATGCTTGAAGATAAAATTTCAAAATTTCCTGATCACTATTTTTGGTTTCATAGAAAATGGAAATCAACAATCAGTTAATCAAATGAAAATTCTCTCAGTAGATGATAAAGATGCTATAAAAACTGCATCTAAAATAATTAGAGCTGGTGGACTTATGGTATATCCAACAGATACATTATATGGATTTGGCGTGGATTCTAAAAATCAATCAGCGATAAATAAAATAAATGAAATAAAAAAAAGGAATAGCCCCATAAGCGTTATTTGCTGGTCGATTAATATTTTTTCAAAGTGGGTAGAAGTTTCACAGGATGATCTTTTAAAAGCTAGTAGTTATCTGAATGAATCAAGTACAGTAATATTGCCAGTAAAAAAAAATATTGTACATCCATCTATCCTGGGCTCTGATCAAACCTTGGGTATTAGAATGCCTCAATATCCATTTCCAATAGATCTATGTAGAGAGCTTAACCTCCCAATTACTACAACTTCTGTTAATGAAACTGCTAGTGACCCATTAAATGATCCAGCATTGATAATAGATAAGTTTGGTAGTAAAATCGATTTAATTATTGATGCAGGTATACTGCCAAAGTCTAGGGGTTCAAAAATATATAAACTTGAGAATTCAAAATTTATAAAAATTAGATCATGAAGAAAATTTTATCAATTATTTTACTTCATCTTTTTATCTATGCAGATGAGCCACCGTTTAATATAGGTGAATCATTGAAATACACTGCAGAGTGGAATGGGATAAGCGTAGGAGAGGCTGAGCTTTTTGTATCTGGTTTAGAATTAGTAAATGGATTTGAAGCATATAAAATAAGTTTTACAACAAAAACTGTGGGATTAGCAAGAAGACTATTTCCAGTCAAAGATAGGATAGATGTTTGGATAGACAAAAATGAATTCTATACGCACAGGCTAAAGAAAGATATTAATCAAGCCACCTATAGTGAAAAAGTTGATGTGTTATTTGATTATAATCAATCGATTGCTAAAACTAAAAATAAAACCATAGATATAAATTTTAAAGCTCGAGGCCCATATTCAATGTTCTATTTTTTAAGAACTTTTGAATTAAATACAGATAAAACAATGGCGTTCTCATCCTATGAAGGAAGGAGCGTGATAAACTATAACTTAAAAATGACAGGGATAGAAAAAGTTAATTCTGCCTTAGGAAGCTTTTCATGTAAGGTCATAAGGCCATTTAAAAAGGGGAAAGAGCTCTTTAAAAATAAAGGTGATATGAGAATTTGGATTAGTGAAACTGAAAAAAAACTTCCCGTTAAAATTCAAATTAAGATACAATATGGGTCCATGACCTTACTTTTAAAGGAAGTAATTAACTAAATAATCTTCCTATATCATTTATCATAACAGAAATCATCAACATAAGAAGCAATACGGTTCCTACTTGCTGTATTAACATCCGCGTTTTTAATGAAAGAGGGCGCCTGATTGTACCTTCAATTAAAGTTATGAATATATGACCTCCATCTAGGCCTGGTATTGGAAGAATATTTAAAAATGCAAGATTACAGCTAATTAAAGCCATTAATCCAAAATAATAACTTAATCCAAGTCCAAAAGCATCTCCAGCTAACTGCCCAATCATTATAGGGCCTCCCAGCTGATCAAATTTTGCTTGGCCCGATATTAGCATTTGTATACTATAAACAATCATCCCAAACCCTTGCATCGTACGATAACCTCCAATTGAAATACTTTCTACAAAAGTTGAAGGTCTGTATTCTTGGCGAATTCCAATTTGCCCTAGAGTGTCGCCTTTAAAATTCATCTGATAAGAGGTTTTTATATTAATCGATTCTGTTCTTCCATCCCTAGAATATTCTAGATCAATACTTTCGTTTGGACGAGGATGAATTTCTGCAACCAAATTTTCCCAAGAAGATATATTTTTCCCATTAATAGCTTTAATAGTATCTCCGGGGCGTAAATCACTTACTTCAGCTGGTGCGCCGGAAAGCACTTGTCCTATAATTGGGAGATTTGAAATAGGGACTACTCCATTATTTATTGCAAGCCCAGTATAAATAACAAAAGCCATTAAGGTATTCATCAATACACCTGCACTCATAAACCAAATTTGTTTCCATCTAGGCTTACTCATTAATTCATATGGTTTGTAATCAAAGGAAGAGTCCATGCTCTCATCAATCATACCTGCTACTTTTACATATCCTCCAAATGGTATAATTGACAAACAATATTCTGTACCTGAGCCCTTTTTTCCTTTTTGCTTTATCTTCTTATCATAGATTGGTAACCACTGTAGCTTACCATCTTTATTTTTTTTGAAGAAAAATAAATTAATCTTCCATCCGCCTGGAACAGAGGTAAATGTTCCAAGTCGAGGAGGAAATCCCACGGAAAAACGCTCAACTTTTACCCCGATTGAGCGCGCAGCTAGATAGTGTCCCAATTCATGCACAAATACTAAAATGCTAATTAAAAATGCAAATGCTATAAAATATGTCATTGATAAAGCCTTAAATAATTAATTTTTTGGTGTGTATGATTTTACGAATTCTTGCGCCCATATCTCAATATTAAGTACATCATCTATTGATGGCTCTTTAATAAAATCATGTTCATCAAATGCCCTTTCGATCAACTGGGGTATTTCTATGAAGCTTATCTCGTTATTTAGAAATCGGTAAACTGAATATTCATTTACAACATTCAATAAAGCTGGAACTGTCCCTTCTTGCTCTAAAGCATCAAAGGCTAAACGCATACATGGAAATTTATTAAAATCTGGCTTTTCAAAGGTAAGCGATTCTATACTTGTCAAATCTAACTCATCCCAGTCAGCATTTGAATGATTAGGGTATGTCAAAGCATATTGGATGGGTATTTTCATATCTGGTAAACCTA
>JAYZHS010000001.1:0-6064 GCA_036166315.1 Fidelibacterota bacterium | reverse complement strand
GATATTAATTATTTAGCAGAATGGATCAATACGTTTATTCAGCGAAATAATCGCTGGGAATCTCCTAAATATCTAATCGGTGAAAGCTACGGAACAATACGGGTTTCCGGTCTTGCATTGGCATTGCAAAACAAACAATGGATGTATTTAAATGGAGTGATTCTAGTTTCTCCTACCGAACTAGGAATTCACTCATCTAGACCTCAAGCAGATGGTAGAACCGGACCGCTTGGCGCAGCATTAAGACTGCCATACTTTACTGCCACTGCATGGTATCACAAGAAACTGCCTGCAGATTTACAAAAAAAATATTTACCACAAGCGCTGGCACTATCCGAAGATTATGCTATTAATCAATTAATGCCAATCCTTGCTAAAGGTAATTCAGCCTCAATAGAGGAAAGACAAGAGGCAGCTAAAAATATGTCACGTTTTTCAGGCATATCGGAAAAGGCAATATTATCTTATAATTTAGATGTTCCAACAACTTTCTTTTGGAAGGAATTATTAAGAGATGAAGGATATACAATTGGTAGACTAGATTCAAGGTATAAAGGTATCGATAAAACCATTGCGGGTGACAGGCCAGACTATTGGGCTGAATTGACTTCATGGAATCATTCTTTTGCCCCAGCGATTAACTATTATTTTAAAAATGTTTTAAAGTTTGAAACGGACGTTAAATATAATTTGTTTGGGCCCGTACACCCTTGGGACTGGAAAAATAATAATACCGGAGAAAGTTTAAGAAAAGCAATGGCAGCCAACCCATATTTAAATACTATGATACAGTCTGGGTACTACGATGGAGCAACAAGATATTTTGATGCTATGTATACTATGTGGCAACTAGACCCAAGCGGTAAGATGAAAGATAGATTATCATTTGAAGGGTATAGAAGTGGACATATGATGTATCTAAGAGAGGTTGACTTAATAAAATCAAACTCAGATATAAGAAGGTTTATTAAAAAAACGATTCCAAGCTCAAGTCAGCCTGCTAAGTATTAGATATAAAACTAAAAGTCAGATCTATATCTAACCCCAATCCATACACCAGAATCTGGTAACCAACCTCCTTTAACGGTGCCACCATCTGAACCGCTGTATGTTGTAATAGAAAATGAGACATTATCATTTATATTGGCGGCAACTGAAGTGATAGTATTTAGTTTTGTAATATGCTGAAGAGAAACTTCAAATAATGGCACTTTATTTATGTTTATAAAGTTTAGAAACTCGACATTCTGTAAAAAGGATGGGATTTTACCAACATCAGTCATTAAATCAATCCGACCGTATAAACCAAATTCTTTAGTTGATGAATTTTCACCATCTCCATATCTGAGATATGACTTATTATTATAGTCATATCCATAAAATGTTCTATTAAACAATTTATCATCTTTATCTTTTGTTCTGTGAGCCACTTTCATATAATGTAAGCCCGGCGTAAACGTTACTCTTGATATCGCAGGTATTTTTACTGGAGCCTCAAACGTTGCAGCAAACAAAGCATACATATCAATTATATTTACAAATTCATCTTCAGGTGTAATATCGTTTTTAGTAAAGAAGGTAGTATCAGAAGCAATTGTGCTGCTTCTTGGGAAAAAACTAAATCCCATTTGAGCATGAAAAGACGCACCTGTTGAAAACATATTATCTATAGTGACCTTTGAATAAAGCCCAAGATACTCTCTTAGGAGTTTATTATCTTTCAGATCACCAAACGATAATAGATTTATTTTTGCAGGAAACCTGATACCAATTTCCGAATTACGGGTTCCGACCCCCATTGTTGTTGAACCAAATAGCGTCCCTGGAAGCCCTACTAAAGTATTCCCAAATGCAAAATTAGCTGAATATTGCAATAGATTTGATCTTAGATAAAGCTCTTCAGTGCTAAGAACAAAGTTGTGCTGCTTCCAAAGCGAAAATCGTGAACTATAGCTTGCTAAAAGTCTTTGGTTTTCACTTTCAAAAAACACAACATCAGATGGGCTATTAAGATATTGATCTTTTTCAATAAGGGCTTCTTGTATATCTTGACTTAAAACCCAATCAACAATTTCTCTAGGAATAATATTGAAATTGAGTCCATTGCCATACCATATTTCATGAATCTCATTTTTTGTTGATTTTTTTTGCTGAACAATTATCAATAAATCCTCTGCAAGCATCTCTTTAAGAATGGGTGCTTTTTTATTCTTCTTTTTAACTCTTGGGTTATCCAAGGTATTTAAAGTGTTGTAGTCAACAATTGCATCTTCAACAAGAATATGATACGGCATATGGTCAACTGTCCAGGCGATATACTTACGTTTGTCTAGGCTTTTAATCTCTTGAGAAAAGCCGTTTCCTAAAAGTAGAAAAACGATACCAACTAAATTAATTACTTTACAATTTATGAAATTCATTTTTTTCCCTTATTAAAAATAAAATGATATATATGGCTCAACAACCCGACCACCAGATTTGCCAGCAGGATACCATTGCCATGTATTGCTATTATTTGAATTGCTTTCAAGAAACTCAAGACCGCTATCTTTTGGTATATTTACTATTTGAATACCAAACTTCATAACTTTAATACTATACTCTGCACCAAGACTAAAATTACTAAAGCCATTGAATGACTGATTGGCCTGAGCATAAGCCTTAGCTTTCTTATTATCTGTAACAAGCTCTGATCGCACAAAGAAACCAAGGGCTTCATCAACCTTGTTTAGACGATCAATAATCTCTAGCCCCCTACCTTCTTTGGTATCGGTTGTTCCGGGTTCAAGTTTTGCGTGAATAAACTCAGTAAACGTTAATCCAACCTTTAAGCGAAGTGATCCAAAGGCCTCATCCGTTCTTTGAGCGCCGGATACATTTTTGGTTAATCCTTGAAGAAACTTCACTTTTGATAGATCAATAAAATTATTGATTGCGAAAGTATTACTCCAATAAATCAAACCACTAGCAGAAGGTAAAACAACATGCGCTTCATCGTGAACCCTGCCAGTTTTGAATTTGTTTCCTGCATCCATATAGTTGACTTGACCACCAATTGAATGGGTGTCAAATTTAAATCCAATTCCAAACGTTCCATCAAGGGGCTGTTCAATATCACCTTTTAAGCTAGCTTCTCTAGGAACTATTAAATAAGTACTCGAGATATCATTAGATAAACCTAAAATAGTATTTCCGAAAAATTGTCTATATAGCCCTAAATCTGAAAGACCTGTTTCAAGCCTAAAAGCTTGGTTAGTGGACTTTGATCTAATATAGACGCTTTCGTTGGATGACACTTCTACCTGCGAAGTTGTCCACCAGAATCCATCACGAGCACGCTTGAAACTTCTTTCGTTTAGGATGTTATCAATATTACTATATGTTTCAAGCGCTGAAAGATCCCTTCTGTTTATTTCAGCCCATTTGTACTTACGATCCATAAGTGTATTCATTATCTCTGGACCAAGCTTCTGGACCTGATCCATCATAAATCTTCTATATTCACCCGAATCGTAGTTTTTTGCCCTAAGACGTTTGAGGGAGAGCTTATCATCCTGTTGTTGCATCTGAACTATAATCACATCAGAAGCTTGAATTGAGTTTTGTTCAAATTTATCGTTCTCAATAAGTTTATTTAAATACAATTCAATAAACTTTCTATTTAACTGCGGATCAGCAACTTCCCAGCTAATCAAATTTTGCTGGGCATTGCTAAAACATCCAAATAGGATTACAAACAATAAAGCAGTATTTTTCATTTCTTTAATCATAATATTCAAATTCATTTTCATACTCATTTAATAAACCATATTTATCTTTTATTTTAAGCTTCACGCTTTGAATCCCACCATATGCGGGTCTAGAAATTGAAAGCCTGTACCTTGTGAGTTTTCTATTTCCATATTTTTCGCTACCAATTTCAATTATTTTTCCACTTATCCCACCAATGGGGAATAGCTTATCGACTGCATTAGATTTTCCATAGGTTATAACTTCAAGCGTGAGCTCATTTGTATCAGGCCTACGTTTAAAATCAACGCTTGGATCTGGAAGCTCTTTAACATTAACAGTATGCGTAAGATCTTTTAACGGAGATCCATCTACAAGTGTTTCAAAGGTTAGTTTCCCTGTTTTTTTATAAGGACCAACGGACATTGAAGATTTTTCAACAATCTTTTTGTTATCACCAAACGAACTACTAAACCTTATGGTTACTCTATCGCGTGAAATAGATTTTACGCGCATATCAAAGTTGTACTTTTCACTTGTATATATTTCAACAATATCTTGGTCTTCTGCCCATTGGGGATCAATAACGACTATTCTTGCTTTTGTGGTAACAACTTTGCTATCACTTTTTCTTATCCCGGTTACCTCAATCGTACCACCTTGATTTGATGATATACCCATTAAAGTAGATCTTGGAGTTCCTTGATCAAGACCACTGATCATATCTGCCCCTCTCGAAACCGAAACTTCAAAGTCTTTGTTTGAATAAACCCCACCTACTGTTACAGGCACCTCCCATTTCAAACCCTTTAGCACTGTATATCTTTTTTTATCAAACAAAACAAAGAAATCAGTTCTTTGGCCTTCCAGGGGTACAGGAGTAATAAATGCATCTAATTTTCTCGATACGTTAAACGAGCCCTCACGTCTTACCTTATCAGAGATATTTTTTTCTATCTTTGTTGCTATTTCTTCACTTCCAAAAATTTCAGACCACTCATTCATTGTTTGTGCAGAAATCTCAGGCTTAAAACCTATCATTAACTCTACGTTGAAACGTTTGTCCTGATACACATCAAAGTCAGAAAGGGGTATTTCGGCAACATACGAACCTTCCTTTTCAACAGTTTTAGATGATACTGTATACTGTTTATTAGATACACTGGTATCATTCAAAGTGAAGGTCGCCTCTACCGAAGCTGAATTTTCTTCATATTCTCCATCAAGATTAAAGGCAAACTTATACAAAGAGTCCGAGTTAAGAGAGTTAATATTATCCACACGAACCATTGATTCTAATTTATCTTTTGCAACCTCAAGAAGGATGTCATTTTGGCGACGCATATATTCGCCTAATTCACCTTCAATAGCAAAAATACTAAGAATAGCACCCAAATTGATAAGGAAGTATACTTCTACTTTTTTCATAGCTTTATCTAACTATCTAAAGCTTTGTTCAAAATTTTGCTAATCTCTTTATGGATTTCTTTTTGAACACTACCTTTTACTAATTTATTTACACCATCGCTAAGAGTTTCAATTTTCTTGTTATGGTCCCGAAGTTCATCTTTAAGACCTGCTACTGCGCTCGTTAATGCTGAAGCAGAATCTTTATCCATACTGCTGACAGCTCCAGCAGCTTCAGAAGCACTTACATTTGACCCACTGTCTCCATCAGGGCCTAGATTGTATATGCTCTGCGCATAAAAGATTAACAATACAAATTCCAAAATTAGAGCTGCAATTGATAAATATGTCATTAGGCCAATATGCTCCGGATCTAGCGTTGCAAAGATTGATCTAAAGCCAACAATTACAAGTAGAAACGCTGCACCACCATATACTAGAGCGGTACGCGCATTAATATCATTTCTAAGTTTAAAATTCATGTTTTCCTCTTTATGTTAATGGTTTGAAGTTACGATTGGATAGTCAAGATAAACGGATTGAAAATTAATTTAAATCAGTGCTATAGAGTTTTCCTTTATATTCAAAATAGGCCTGGCCACTTCTTCTTGCCCGAATAAATGCTTCCTTAAATGTATTTGTATTTGTTATTAAGGGGCTGTCTTTTTCCAATTGCAATATTATGCTTTTTCTATCCCCAGAAAGTGTTACACTCTTATTAGTAATATCTTTAATAGTAAAGATATCTATTATAGAACCTTCTCGATATGTTTTTCCATTGATTATAACCGTTGGCTCTGGTGTAAGCTTGACATTTGTTAAATAGTATGCACGAGTATTTGGATTAACCTTTACATTCTTTTTCTGCTTCCTGAAAATATCTCTATTCCAAATTAAGCCCGATGGAATGCTTTCTTGCATAGCAGCC